>NZ_JDWE01000009.1:0-148382 GCF_000685765.2 Frankia sp. BMG5.23 | reverse complement strand
AACACGTGGGCAACCTGCCCCGAGCTCTGGAATAACCTCGGGAAACCGGGGCTAATGCCGGATATGACATTGCCGGGCATCTGGTGGTGTGGAAAGATTTATCGGCTCGGGATGGGCCCGCGGCCTATCAGCTTGTTGGTGGGGTGATGGCCTACCAAGGCGACGACGGGTAGCCGGCCTGAGAGGGCGACCGGCCACACTGGGACTGAGACACGGCCCAGACTCCTACGGGAGGCAGCAGTGGGGAATATTGCGCAATGGGCGGAAGCCTGACGCAGCGACGCCGCGTGGGGGATGACGGCCTTCGGGTTGTAAACCTCTTTCAGCAGGGACGAAGCGAGAGTGACGGTACCTGCAGAAGAAGCACCGGCCAACTACGTGCCAGCAGCCGCGGTAATACGTAGGGTGCAAGCGTTGTCCGGAATTATTGGGCGTAAAGAGCTCGTAGGCGGCCTGTTGCGTCGGCTGTGAAAACCCGGGGCTCAACTCCGGGCCTGCAGTCGATACGGGCAGGCTAGAGTCCGGCAGGGGAGACTGGAATTCCTGGTGTAGCGGTGAAATGCGCAGATATCAGGAGGAACACCGGTGGCGAAGGCGGGTCTCTGGGCCGGAACTGACGCTAAGGAGCGAAAGCGTGGGGAGCGAACAGGATTAGATACCCTGGTAGTCCACGCCGTAAACGTTGGGCGCTAGGTGTGGGGGACCTTCCACGGCCTCCGTGCCGCAGCTAACGCATTAAGCGCCCCGCCTGGGGAGTACGGCCGCAAGGCTAAAACTCAAAGGAATTGACGGGGGCCCGCACAAGCGGCGGAGCATGTGGCTTAATTCGATGCAACGCGAAGAACCTTACCAGGGCTTGACATGCAGGGAAATCTCGTAGAGATACGGGGTCCGTAAGGGTCCTGCACAGGTGGTGCATGGCTGTCGTCAGCTCGTGTCGTGAGATGTTGGGTTAAGTCCCGCAACGAGCGCAACCCTCGTCCTATGTTGCCAGCGAGTCGTGTCGGGGACTCATAGGAGACTGCCGGGGTCAACTCGGAGGAAGGTGGGGATGACGTCAAGTCATCATGCCCCTTACGTCCTGGGCTGCACACATGCTACAATGGCCGGTACAAAGGGCTGCGATGCCGTGAGGTGGAGCGAATCCCAAAAAGCCGGTCTCAGTTCGGATCGGGGTCTGCAACTCGACCCCGTGAAGTCGGAGTCGCTAGTAATCGCAGATCAGCAATGCTGCGGTGAATACGTTCCCGGGCCTTGTACACACCGCCCGTCACGTCACGAAAGTCGGTAACACCCGAAGCCGGTGGCCTAACCCTTGTGGGGGGAGCCGTCGAAGGTGGGACCGGCGATTGGGACGAAGTCGTAACAAGGTAGCCGTACCGGAAGGTGCGGCTGGATCACCTCCTTTCTAAGGAGCGTCTGGCTGGTCTGTCCTGTAGCGGGGTGGGCTGGTGCAGAGCCAGGGCCGGCTGTGGATGCCGGTCTGGTTGCTCGTGGGTGGAACGCTGACGATGGGGTTTCGGCTGGTTGTCCGGGGTCTAGTACTCCTCTGTCCTTATCTTCGGGTGGGGTGGGGGGTGGAACGGTCCGGGTGGGTGGCTGGGGTCCGTGGCACGCTGTTGGGTCCTGAGGGAGTGAGGCTCTCTCGGCTGGTGGGTTCCTGTGCTGTGGTCCTGGTGGGGATCGTGGTGGGGGGTCTGCTGGTGGAACGGACCGGTCGTGGTGGAGGACTGCCTTCCCGTTGGGTGGGGGTGGGTTTCGCCGGGTCGGCTGGGGCCGTCCGTACGTTGAGAACTGCACAGTGGACGCGAGCATCTTTGTGGCCAAGTTATTAAGGGCGCACGGTGGATGCCTTGGCACCAGGAGCCGATGAAGGACGTGGGAGGCTGCGATATGCCTCGGGGAGCTGTCAACCGAGCTGTGATCCGAGGATTTCCGAATGGGGAAACCCGGCAGGGCTTTAAATCCTGTCACCCGTGCCTGAACACATAGGGCATGTGGAGGGAACGCGGGGAAGTGAAACATCTCATTACCCGCAGGAGGAGAAAACAACCGTGATTCCGCGAGTAGTGGTGAGCGAAAGCGGAACAGGCTAAACCAGTGTCGTGTGAGAGCCGGCAGGTGTTGCGATGCTGGGGTTGTGGGATCGTCCAGGTGGAGCTGCCGTTCCATCGGGGAGTCAGAAAGAGCATTGTTAGGCGAAGGTCATGCGAATGGGCCGCCATAGAGGGTAATAGCCCTGTAGCCGAAAGCAGTGTTCCTCCCGGACGTGTTCCCAAGTAGCACGGAGCCCGTGTAATTCCGTGTGAATCTGGCGGGACCACCCGCTAAGCCTAAATACTCCCTGGTGACCGATAGCGGACTAGTACCGTGAGGGAAAGGTGAAAAGTACCCCGGGAGGGGAGTGAAATAGTACCTGAAACCGTGTGCCTACAATCCGTGGGAGCTGGACTGTGGTCTGGTGACCGCGTGCCTTTTGAAGAATGAGCCTGCGAGTTTGCGGTGTGTGGCGAGGTTAACCCGTGTGGGGTAGCCGTAGCGAAAGCGAGTCCGAAGAGGGCGTTGAGTCGCATGTCCAAGACCCGAAGCCGAGTGATCTACCCATGGCCAGGTTGAAGCGCGGGTAAGACCGTGTGGAGGACCGAACCCACCAGGGTTGAAAACCTGGGGGATGAGCTGTGGGTAGGGGTGAAAGGCCAATCAAACTCGGTGATAGCTGGTTCTCCCCGAAATGCATTTAGGTGCAGCGTCGCATGTTTCTTGCCGGAGGTAGAGCACTGGATGGCCTAGGGGGCCCACAAGCTTACTGAAGTCAGCCAAACTCCGAATGCCGGTAAGTGAAGTGCGGCAGTGAGACTGCGGGGGATAAGCTTCGTAGTCGAGAGGGAAACAGCCCAGATCGCCAGCTAAGGCCCCTAAGCGTGCGCTAAGTGGAAAAGGATGTGGAGTCGCATAGACAACCAGGAGGTTGGCTTAGAAGCAGCCACCCTTGAAAGAGTGCGTAATAGCTCACTGGTCAAGTGATTCCGCGCCGACAATGTAGCGGGGCTCAAGCGCACCGCCGAAGCTGCGGCATGCACAAAATTTCCCGGCACTTTGGTGTCCAGGTTTGTGTGTGGGTAGGGGAGCGTCGTGTGGCGTGTGAAGCGGCGGGGTGACCCAGCCGTGGATGCCATACGAGTGAGAATGCAGGCATGAGTAGCGAATGACGGGTGAGAAACCCGTCCGCCGGATGACCAAGGGTTCCTGGGGCAGGCTAATCCGCCCAGGGTGAGTCGGGACCTAAGGCGAGGCCGACAGGCGTAGTCGATGGATAACGGGTTGATATTCCCGTACCGGCGTTGACGCGGCCATGCTGAACCTGGTTTGTGCTAACCATCTGATCGGATGTGTCTCTTCGGAGGTGTGTTCGGGAGGGTGGGATCCCGGCTGGTAGTAGGCAAGCGATGGGGTGACGCAGGAAGGTAGTCCAGCCCAGGCGGTGGTTGTCCTGGGGCAAGGGTGTAGGACGAGGCGTAGGTAAATCCGCGTCTTGTGTGTCTGAGACCTGATGCCGAGCCGATTGCGGCGAAGTGGGTGATCCTATGCTGCCGAGAAAAGCCTCTAGCGAGTGTCAGGGCCGCCCGTACCCTAAACCGACACAGGTGGTCAGGTAGAGAATACCGAGGCGTTCGAGTGAACTGTGGTTAAGGAACTCGGCAAAATGCCCCCGTAACTTCGGGAGAAGGGGGGCCGTTCTCCGTGTAGGGGTTTACCTCCGAAGCGGGGAGTGGCCGCAGAGACCAGGGGAAAGCGACTGTTTACTAAAAACACAGCTCCGTGCTAAGTCGTAAGACGATGTATACGGAGTGACGCCTGCCCGGTGCTGGAACGTTAAGGGGACGGGTTAGCTCTTCGGGGCGAAGCTCAGAACTTAAGCGCCAGTAAACGGCGGTGGTAACTATAACCATCCTAAGGTAGCGAAATTCCTTGTCGGGTAAGTTCCGACCTGCACGAATGGCGTAACGACTTTCCCACTGTCTCAACCACAGACTCGGCGAAATTGCATTACGAGTAAAGATGCTCGTTACGCGCGGCAGGACGGAAAGACCCCGGGACCTTTACTATAGCTTGATATTGGTGTTCGGTTCGGCTTGTGTAGGATAGGTGGGAGACTGTGAAGCTAGGACGCCAGTTCTGGTGGAGTCGTTGTTGAAATACCACTCTGGTCGTACTGGATGTCTAACCTGGGTCCGTGATCCGGATCAGGGACAGTGTCAGGTGGGTAGTTTAACTGGGGCGGTTGCCTCCTAAAGGGTAACGGAGGCGCCCAAAGGTTCCCTCAGCCTGGTTGGCAATCAGGTGTTGAGTGCAAGTGCACAAGGGAGCTTGACTGTGAGACAGACATGTCGAGCAGGTGCGAAAGCAGGGACTAGTGATCCGGCGGTGGCTTGTGGAAGCGCCGTCGCTCAACGGATAAAAGGTACCCCGGGGATAACAGGCTGATCTTGCCCAAGAGTCCATATCGACGGCAAGGTTTGGCACCTCGATGTCGGCTCGTCGCATCCTGGGGCTGGAGTAGGTCCCAAGGGTTGGGCTGTTCGCCCATTAAAGCGGTACGCGAGCTGGGTTTAGAACGTCGTGAGACAGTTCGGTCCCTATCCGCCGCGCGCGCAGGAGACTTGAGAAGGGCTGTCCCTAGTACGAGAGGACCGGGACGGACGAACCTCTGGTGTGCCAGTTGTTCTGCCAAGGGCATGGCTGGTTGGCTACGTTCGGAAGGGATAACCGCTGAAAGCATCTAAGCGGGAAGCCTGCTTCGAGATGAGGTCTCCCACAGGGTAGCCTGGTAAGGCCCCCGACTAGATGATCGGGTTGATAGGCCGGAGGTGGAAGTGCGGTGACGCATGGAGCTGACCGGTACTAATAGGCCGAGGGCTTGTCTTCGAAGGTGCTACGCGTCCACTGTGCGGTTCTCGGGTGTACGGCCGGTTCGGCTGGTATATCTGGATAGTGTTTCGGTGGTTTTGGCGAAGGGGAAACGCCCGGTCTCATTCCGAACCCGGAAGCTAAGCTCTTCAGCGCCGATGGTACTGCATGGGGGACTGTGTGGGAGAGTAGGACGCCGCCGGACGTATACGAGTGTGGGGCTGTCTCCCTAGAGAGACAGCCCCACACTCGTATACGCGTATTTTCCGACTACTGGCTGGCAGCACCCGCTTCAGCACCTTGGCCGTGGTGGCATCTATTACATGGATGTCCTACTATCGGGAAGCCAAGTGTTCTAGGTATCTCCGCCCGCCACATCGTCCCCGGGAGCCGCTTCGATGTCCTCCGACGCGATGTCCTCCGACAACCGGCACGAGCCGGCCGCCACGCTGCACACACCAGCTCATCCGGTCCGGATCGTGACGGCGGCCTCACTCTTCGATGGGCATGACGCGGCGATCAACATCATGCGTCGCCTGTTGCAGGCGCAGGGCGCCGAAGTGATCCATCTCGGGCATGACCGCAGCGTCGAGGAGGTCGTCACCGCCGCGATCCAGGAGGACGCCCAGGGGATCGCCCTGTCGTCCTATCAGGGCGGGCATGTCGAGTACTTCAGCTACCTCATCGAGCGCCTCCGTGCGCGCGGAGCCGGCAACGTCCGGGTCTACGGCGGCGGCGGCGGGGTGATCCTGCCGGCGGAGATCGACCTGCTGCACGCGCGCGGGGTCGCGCGCATCTTCTCCCCGCAGGACGGGCAGCGGCTCGGTCTCGCAAAGATGATCAATATGATCATCGAGGCCTGTGACGTCGATCTGACGGAGGACGGGCCGAAGCTCGATGCGGTGGCGGCTGGTGAGCACGGCGCGCTCGCCCGGGCAATCACCGTGCTCGAGGCGGGCCGGGACCCGCGGCTCGCGGCGGCGCTGCAGGACGAGGCCGCCCGCCACCCGCGGGTTCCGGTCCTCGGTATCACCGGCACGGGTGGTTCGGGAAAGTCCTCGCTCACCGACGAGCTGATCCGGCGCTTCCGCCTCGACCAGGGCGACAGCCTGCGGATCGCGGTGCTCGCCATCGACCCCAGCCGTCGGCGGGGCGGCGGTGCACTGCTCGGTGACCGCATCCGGATGAACTCCCTGGGTGATGGCACGGCAGGGAACGTGTTCTTCCGGTCCCTGGCGACGCGCACGGGGGGCAGTGAGGTTCCGGCTCCCCTGGCGGATGTGATCAAAGCCTGCCAGGCGGCCGGTTTCGATCTGGTGATCGTCGAGACGCCGGGCATCGGGCAGGGTGACGCGGCGATCGTTCCGTTCTGCGATGTTTCGCTGTACGTGATGACACCCGAGTACGGTGCGGCCTCACAGCTTGAGAAGATCGACATGCTGGACTTCGCCGACGTGGTGGCGGTGAACAAGTTCGAGCGGCGCGGCGCCGAGGATGCCCGGCGTGACGTCGCCCGGCAACTGGTGCGCAACCGGCAGGCGTTCGACCAGTCCTGGGAGGATATGCCCGTCTTCGGCACCTCGGCCGCCCGGTTCCACGACGACGGGGTGACCGCCCTGTATCAGCACCTCGTCGGGCTGCTACGCAAACACGATCTGCACACCGTGTCCGGCTCGTTGCACCTGGTGCGCGGGCGGACCTCTACCGGTCTGACCACGGTCATTCCGTCCGCCCGGATACGCTATCTGGCCGAGATCACCGAGACGGTGCGGGGCTATCACGCCGAGACCGAGCGTCAGGCGCTGCTGGCCCGCCGTCGTGAGCATCTGACGACGGCCCTTGCGGCACTGGCCGGCGCCAACCCCAGCGCGGGCCCGGCGCCGGCGGAACCCACCACCCTCGCCGTGCTGCGCGACGAGGCCGAAGCCGCCCTGGCCCCCTGGACGAGGGAGCTCCTGGCGCAATGGCCGGCGATCGTCGAGGAACGTCAGGGCGAGAAGATGACCTATCTCGTCCGGGGAACCGAGATCCACACCCCGCTGGTGCGCACCACACTCAGCGGGACTCTGATCCGGCGGGTGGCGGTACCCGCCATCGACGACGACGCTCGCCTGATCCGCTTCCTGCGGCGTGAGAACCTGCCAGGGTACTTCCCCTTCACCGCCGGCGTCTTTCCGTTCAAACGCGCCGGGGAGGCCCCGGCGCGAATGTTCGCCGGTGAAGGTGACCCCTTCCGGACCAACCGCCGGTTCCACTTCCTCTCCGCCGGCTCGCCTGCGACCCGGCTGTCCACCGCCTTCGACTCGGTGACCCTCTACGGCCGCGATCCCGCGTCTCAGCCTGACATCTATGGCAAGATCGGCACGTCGGGCGTGTCGATAGCGACGTTGGACGACATGAAGGTCCTGTTCGCCGGGTTCGATCTGTGTGATCCGTCGACCAGCGTCTCGATGACCATCAACGGCCCGGCGCCGACGATCCTGGCGATGTTCCTGAACGCCGCGATCGACCAGCGCTTGGACGCTTTCCGCGCCGAGCACGGCCGGGAGCCGAGCACGGACGAGGCCGCCGAGGTCCGGGCCCGCACGCTGGCCACGGTCCGTGGCACCGTGCAGGCGGACATCCTCAAGGAGGACCAGGGGCAGAACACCTGCATCTTCTCCACCGAGTTCGCGTTGCGGGCGATGGCGGACGTGCAGGAGTGGTTCATCGAACACGCGGTCCGGAACTTCTACTCGGTATCGATCTCCGGCTATCACATCGCCGAGGCCGGCGCCAATCCCATCAGTCAGCTCGCGTTCACCCTGGCCAACGGCTTCACCTACGTCGAGGCCTATCTGGCCAGAGGGATGCGCATCGACGATTTCGCCCCGAACCTGTCGTTCTTCTTCTCCAACGGGATGGATGCGGAGTACACCGTCATCGGGCGGGTGGCCCGCCGGATCTGGGCGGTGGCCATGCGGGAGCGCTACGGTGCCGCCCCCCGGTCGCAGATGCTGAAGTATCACGTACAGACCTCGGGTCGGTCGCTGCACGCACAGGAGATGGCCTACAACGACATCCGGACCACGTTGCAGGCGCTGTGCGCGATCTACGACAACTGCAACAGCCTGCACACCAATGCGTACGACGAGGCTGTGACGACTCCTACGGAGAACTCCGTCCGCCGCGCGTTGGCCATTCAGATGATCATAGATCAGGAATGGGGACTCGCCGCCAACGAGAATCCCCTGCAGGGATCGTTCATCGTCGATGAACTGACCGACCTGGTCGAGGAGGCGGTGCTCGCCGAGTTCGAGCGGATCAGCGACCGCGGCGGTGTACTCGGCGCGATGGAGACCGGCTATCAGCGGGGACGCATCCAGGACGAGTCGATGCTGTACGAGCGGCGCAAGCACGACGGCACCCTGCCGATCATCGGGGTGAACACGTTCCTGCGGCCGGAGTCGGCCGGCACCGATCCCGACGCCGAGGGAGGCCCGATGGAGCTCGCGCGGGCCACGGAGGAGGAGAAGCAATCTCAGCTCACTCGGCTGGAGGAGTTCCACCGCCGGCACGGCGCCGAGGCGGGCGCCGCCCTGGAACATCTGCGGGAGGTCGCCAGGAGCGGGGGGAACACGTTCGCGGCGCTGATGGAGGCGGTCCGCGTCTGCTCCCTCGGGCAGATCTCCCAGGCATTCTTCGACGTGGGTGGGCAGTATCGACGTAACGTCTGATTATGCCCCGGGTGGCGCCCGCCGTTACGTCGATCGGCGTTACGCTGGTCGGTACGCTGGGCGCCGCGGCAATCTCCGGGTACGCATGAATCTTTGCCAGCGCGTCCGTCCTGGGGTGCAATGGACGCTGCCCGCCGCGACGGTCCCCGGCTGCCAGGTTGGGCGGGAACCGTCCCATGAAGTGCAGGAGCGTCGACAAGTCGTGGCCACCCCGAAACCGTTGCCAACCGACCCCATAGCGGAGGCCCATCGGCACTGGACCGCCCACGGCTGGGGGGCGGCAGCGGACGGCATGGCAGCGGTCACCTCCCTGATGCGGGCGCAGCAGATCGTCCTCGCCCGGGTTGACGAGGTCCTGCGCCCCCTCGATCTGACCTTCGCGCGCTATGAGCTGCTGATGCTGTTGATGTTCAGTCGGTCCGGAGCGCTGCCCCTCAACAAGATCGGAAGTCGGCTGCAGGTCCATCCGACCAGCGTCACCAGCGCGGTCGACCGGTTGGAGGCGAGGGGGCAGGTGCGGCGTACCCCGCATCCTACGGACCGGCGGGCGATTCTCGCGAAGATCACCGAGGAGGGTCGGGTCACTGCCATGGCCGCGACCGAGAAGCTCAACGACACCGTCTTCGCCGATCCCGGGCTGGGTGACGGCGGGGTGCGCAGACTCATCGACCTGCTGACCGATCTGCGCCGGGCCGCCGGCGACTTCTGATCGCGCGGTGTTCGGCCCGTCCGCGACTACCCTCTAGAGCTGTGACCTACCTCGACCACGGGGCGACGACGCCGATGCGACCGGAAGCGCTCGCCGCGTACACCGCGGTGCTCGCCGATACCGGCAATGCCTCGTCGCTGCATGCCAGTGGCCGCCGTGCCCGCCGCATCGTCGAGGAGTCCCGCGAGACACTCGCCGGAGTGCTGGGCGCCCGTCCGTCCGACGTGGTGTTCACCGGAGGCGGTACCGAAAGTGACAACCTCGCCCTGAAGGGTCTGTACTGGTCACGCCGCCGGGCCGAACCGGGCCGGCGGCGGGTGCTGGTCAGCGCCGTCGAGCACCGGGCGGTCCTGGACACCGTCGACTGGCTCGGCCGGGCGCAGGATGCCGAGGTCGAGCTGCTCGCGGTCGATGCCGCGGGAACCGTGCGGCCGGACACCCTCGCCGCCGCCCTCGAACGGGATCCGGACTCGGTGGCCGTCGTGTCGGTGATGTGGGCGAACAACGAGGTCGGCACCGTTCAGCCGATCGCCGAGCTCGCGACGATCGCGCACCGTCACGGCGTGCCCTTCCACACCGATGCGGTGCAGGCGTTCGGCCAGATCCCGATCGCCGTCACCGACGAGGGCCCCGACGCCATCACGGTCAGCGCGCACAAGATCGGGGGGCCGATCGGTGTCGGTGCCCTGGTGGTGCGCCGGGGATTGGCGATGGAGCCGCTGACCCACGGCGGCGGTCAGGAGCGCGACATCCGGTCCGGAACGTTGAACACGGCCGGGGTGGCGGCGTTCGCGGCGGCCGCGGCGAGGGCATGCGCCGAGGCGCCGCAGGAGAGCGTCCGGCTGGCGGCCCTGCGTGACGACTTGGTGCGCCGGGTCCGGGCGGAGGTCCCGGAGGCGGTGCTCAACGGTGCCCCGCTGCTCGGGGACGGCGGCGGTCCGGGACCGCACCGGCTGCCGGGAAACGCCCATCTGACCTTCCCCGGCTGCGAGGGAGACTCGCTGCTGATGCTGCTCGATGCCCGGGGGATCGAGTGTTCCACCGGCTCGGCCTGCTCCGCTGGAGTGGCGAGGCCGTCGCACGTGTTGCTCGCGATGGGAGTGGATGAGGCACACGCCCGCGGATCGCTGCGGTTCTCCCTCGGGCACACCTCACGGGCCGGCGACATCGACGCGCTGGTCGCGGCGATCGGGCCGGTCGTCGAGCGGGCGAGCCGCGCGGGGGCGCTGGCCGGCACGAGCGGCAGCATGAGCGGCACCTGAGAGGCGATGCCCATGATGCCTTGCTCCCGTCCACGTGGTTCCCTGAGGTTCGGCGGAGATTCGGGGAGGTGATGGTCTGATGCGGGTGCTCGCCGCGATGTCCGGCGGGGTCGACTCCGCCGTCGCCGCCGCCCGGGCGGTTGACGCCGGTCACGACGTCACCGGGGTGCATCTGGCGTTGTCGCGCTCGCCGGAGTCGGACCGGACCGGAGCCCGCGGCTGCTGCACCATCGAGGACGCCCGGGACGCCCGGCGGGCCGCCGATATCCTCGGGATCCCGTTCTACGTCTGGGATCTCGCGGACCGGTTCGAGACCGACGTCATCGAGGAGTTCGTCGAGTCCTACGCGGCCGGTCGCACGCCCAACCCCTGCGTGCGCTGCAACGAGCGCATCAAGTTCGCGGCCGTACTCGACAAGGCCCTCGCGCTCGGCTTCGAGGCCGTCGTCACCGGGCACCACGCCCGGCTCGATCCGGACGGCACCCTGCGCCGCTCGGTGGATCCGGACAAGGACCAGTCCTACGTCCTGGGAACGCTGCGTCCCGAGCAGCTCGCCGCCGCGCGGTTCCCGCTCGGGGATTCCACCAAGGCCCAGGTGCGGGTAGAGGCGGCCGAGCGTCGCCTTGCCGTTGCGGACAAGCCGGACAGCCACGACATCTGTTTCATCTCGCATGGGGACACCGGTGGCTGGTTGCGCGAGCGGCTCGGCCCGCGGCCGGGTCCGGTCATCGATGCGACGACCGGGCAGACGCTCGGGCACCATGACGGCGCCTACGCCTTCACCGTGGGTCAGCGTCGCGGGCTGAAGCTCGGGCGGCCGGCCGCGGACGGCCGGCCGCGCTATGTGCTGGACATCTCCCCGGTGACGTCGACGGTCACCGTCGGACCGGCCGAGGCGCTCGACGTGCGCCGGCTCGTGGCGGACCGGGCCGTCTGGCCGCACGAGGGGGCCGTGTCATGCCTGGCCCAGGTGCGGGCGCACGGCGGGGTGGTACCGGCGGTGGCGCAGGCGCGCGACGAGGAGCTCGTCGTGACGCTGACGACGCCGGTCCGCGGCACGGCCGCAGGCCAGGCAGTGGTGCTGTACGACGGTGACCGGGTGCTTGGCGGAGGGCACATCCGCACCACCGGTGGTTAGCTGGGCGCCCGGTCGGCGGGCCGTTGACGGAGCGGGCGTGGAGCGGGCGTGGCCGGGGATCTCCCGCGGACTCCCGGAGGATGTCAAGACATGAGTACTGACGCTGCACGGATGTGGCCGCCCGGCGCGGCCACCGGGGTGGGCTCGCTGCCGGGAACGGATGCGGCCCAGGCCGTCAAGCTGGTCTTCGACGAGCTGCCGGACCTGCCGCATCTGCCAGAACTGCCGGCCAGGGGAGCCGGGGGTGCGATGGTCGGGCGGGCGGCGGCGATCCTCGTCGACATGCCGGTGGACCTTCAGCCGGCTGGCTGGCGGCTGGTTCCCCGACCCGGCCTGGACCTGCGCCGGTCACGGGATCTGCTCGAACGCGACCTGGACGCGCTGACGGAGGTCGCCGCCGACTACGCGGGATCCTTCAAGATTGCCGTGACCGGCCCGTGGACGCTGGCTGCCGAGCTGGAGCTTCCCCGCGGGCACAAGGCGTTGTCGGATACCGGCGCCACCCGTGACATCGCCGACGCACTGACCGCGGGGCTCGTCGAACAGGTCGAACAGATCGCCCAGCGGGTCCCGGGGGCGCGGATCCTGGTCCAGCTCGACGAGCCGTCGCTGCCGGCGGTGCTCGCGGGCCGGATCCGCACTCCGAGTGGGTTCTCGGTGCTGCCCGCCGTCGAGGAGGGCTTGGTTGTGGAGCGGCTGCGGATCCTGCTCGGTGGCCTGCGGGCGCTGCCGGCGACCGTCGGAGTCGGGGTGCACTGCTGCGCTCCCGCGGTGCCGCTGGCGGCGTTGCGCGCGGCGGGTGTGGACTTCGTCGGTCTCGACGTCACCGCGCTTACCCGGGCTGAGGACGACGCCGTCGGCGAGATCGTGGAGGCCGGAGTGCGGCTGATGGCGGGCCTCGTCCCCACCAGGCCGATTTCACCGGCCGCGCCGATTTCACCGACAGGACCGACAGGACCGACTGGACCGGCCGCACCTGCTGGTGCAGCCGGACGGGCTGGTGCAGCCGGACGGGCTGTCTCGGCCGCACCGAAGTTGTCGGATGTCCGCCGTACGGTCGAACCCGTCATCGCACTGTGGCGCCGGTTGGGATTCCGGCCCGAGCAGCTCGGAGAGGTGGTCGCCGTGACGCCGACATGTGGCCTGGCGGGCCTGGGAACGGACGATGCCAGGACGGTGATGCGCCACTGCCGGAAGGCGGGGCGGGTCCTGGTCGACGCACCGTCGTGAGCGCGACGGCCGGTACGGCCGACGAATCCGGCGTGGCTTCGGCGGCGGCTTCGGCGGACGAGCGAGCCCGCGCCGCCAGCCTCGCCCGCGAGCTCGACGAGCACGCGTACCGCTACTACGTGCTCGATTCCCCGACGATCTCCGATGCCGAGTACGACCGGTTGATGGCGGAGCTCGCCGCGCTGGAGGAGCGGCATCCCGACCTGCGCACACCGGACTCGCCGACGCAGAAGGTGGCCGGCTCCTACTCGACCCTGTTCACCCCGGTCGAGCATCTCGAACGGATGCTGTCCCTGGAAAACGTCTTCGACGACGACGAGTTCCACCAGTGGGCGGCGCGCGTGGCCCGGGAAAGCGAGGTCGACGCCTGGCTCTGCGAGCTGAAGATCGACGGGCTTGCCGTGGACCTCGTCTACGAGGATGGTTACCTGGTGCGTGCCGCGACGCGCGGCGACGGCCGGACGGGGGAGGACATCACCCCCAACATCCGCACCCTGGCGAGCGTGCCGGTACGGCTGCGCGGGCCGCGGGTGCCCGGGCTGCTGGAGGTGCGGGGCGAGGTCTTCTTCCCGACCGCGAAGTTCGCCGAGCTCAACGCCGGGCTGGTGGCCGTGGGGGGCAAACCGTTCGCGAACCCGCGTAACGCCGCGGCCGGATCCCTGCGGCAGAAGGATCCCCGGGTCACCGCCACCCGGCCGCTGGAGATGATTGTCCATGGCCTGGGCGCGCAGCGCGGCTTCGAGGTCACGTCCCAGTCGGCGGCCTATGCCCGCTTCGCGGAGCTCGGGCTGCCCGTCGCCACCCACTTCGAGGTCCTGGCGACGGTGCCCGGCGTGCTCGACTACGTGCACCGGTGGGGCGACGCGCGCCACGACGTGGTGCACGAGATCGACGGAGTGGTCGTCAAGGTCGACTCGTTCGCCCTGCAACGCCGGTTGGGCTCCACCTCGAAGTCCCCCCGCTGGGCGGTGGCCTACAAGTATCCGCCGGAGGAGGTCACGACCAAGCTGCGCGATATCCGGGTGAACGTGGGCCGCACCGGCCGGGTGACCCCCTTCGGGGAGCTGGAGCCGGTCCTGGTCGCCGGGTCCACGGTGGGCCTCGCGACCCTGCACAACATCGACGAGGTCGGTCGCAAGGGGGTGCTCATCGGGGACACGGTCGTCCTGCGCAAGGCCGGGGACGTCATCCCGGAGATCGTCGGCCCGGTCGTCGACCTGCGAGAGGGTTCCGAGCGGGCCTTCGTGATGCCCACGCGCTGCCCGGAGTGCGGCACCGAGTTGGTGCGGCCCGAGGGCGAGGTCGACATCCGTTGCCCGAACACCGTCTCCTGTCCCGCGCAGTTGCGGGAGTCGATCTTCCATTTCGCATCCCGGGGGGCGATGGACATCGACGGGCTCGGGTACGAGACGGCGACCGCCCTGCTCGAGGCGGGCCGGGTGCGTGACATCGGCGACATCTTCCACCTGACGCCCGAGTCCTTCGAGGGGCTGCGCGGGTTCGCGCAGAAGAAAATCGACCAGATTCTGCGGGGGGTCGAGGCCGCGCGGCACCGGCCGCTTTGGCGGCTGCTGGTCGGCCTGTCGATCCGCCACGTCGGGCCCACGGCGGCGCGGGCGCTGGCCCGGGAACTGCGGTCGCTGGAAGCGATCGCCGCCACGTCGGCCGAGGACCTCGCCGCGGTCGAAGGGGTCGGTCCGAAGATCGCCGGCGCGGTGCTCGACTGGTTCGCCGATGAACGGCACCGCGACATCCTCGCCAGGATCGCCGCCGGCGGGGCACGGCTCGCCGACGTCGGCGCGGAGGAGGGCCCACGTCCCCTCGACGGCGTCACCGTCGTCATCACCGGCACGCTCACCGACTGGAGCCGCGACTCGGCCAAGGAGGCGGTCGAGGCGCGCGGCGGCAAGGTCACCGGCTCGGTGAGCAGGAAGACCACCGCCGTCGTCGTCGGCGCGGATCCGGGGGCCTCGAAGTACGACAAGGCGCGCAGTCTCAGGATCCCCATGCTGGACGAGGCCGGATTCGCCGTTCTGCTGGCGCAGGGGGTCGACGCGGCCAGCAAGCTCGCCGTTCCCGCCGACGGTCCCGAGAAGGCCGAGACCCCGGTGGAATAACCCGGGGGAGGATCCCCCGCTCAGAAACGGTCCGTCCTGGTCAGGCTCGCGGCGATGCCCGCCAGATGGGCCAGTCGGTCGATCTCGGAGGAGCGGAACCGGGGGCCGCCGGGCCGCCCGACCAGGATCACCAACCGGTCGCCGCCGACCGGGGCCGCGGCGAGTTCCATGCTGACCGCCCGCCAGCGAGGCGGGAAGGCGCCATCCTCGGCCCCGATCCGCCGCGCCCGTTCCAGCGGCAGCCAGGGCAGGGGTAACCGGACCCGTTCGGGGACACCGAGATCGTCCCCGCCGAGGGCCGGAGCGCCCACCGAGGTCTCCCGGACCCGGACGTCGTCCGGCCCGACGTGCTCCAGCAGCATCGCCCAGTCGGCGTGGAAGACGCCGGGCGCGAGGTCCGTCAGGGTCGCCACGGCGTCGTGCGGCCGATCGGTCATGGCGTCCACCAGGTCGAGGTCGTTGCCGATACCGCCCCCGTCGGCGAGAAACGGCCGAAGCGACTCGACGATCACGCCTGGAACCGAATGAGCGGCGGTGAGGACGCGATCGGCGAGGCCGCCCGGTGGCAGAAGCACGAGCAGATCGTCCACGGCTCCGTCGGCGGTGCGCTCGATGACGGTAATGCTGACGATGTCGATGCTCGCCCTGCCCAGGGCCGTGGCCACCGCGCCGAGCGCTCCCGGGCGGTCCGGCAGCACGAGGCGAAGCAGATACGACATGTAGCTGAGCATGCGCAAAGAGCATGTCGGCGGGATGGCCGGCCGGTCACGCGAAGATAACGTCCCCGCCCGGCCGGCGGCTCCCCCAGGACCACAGCACAGGAACCTCGCCGAAGGTGAGGTGACGGAAACCCCGAAGGGCAGCCTGGGCCAGGAGAGCAGCGGGGGGCGGCGTCCGCGGGGGTCCCGCCGCGGCCCGTACGATGACATCACGTCGACGCGGCGATGCGTCCGGTCCGGGACCGTCCGCCCGGGGCGCCCCAGGGGTGCATCCGGCCTCTCCCGGTTCCGGTTCCCGCATCCGTCGCGGCGCCCAGGACCAGTCACGGGCCCCGCGCCCACCGCCCACGAAGGGGCCACACGCCATGGCGATCACTCGGGACGAGGTGGCTCACCTCGCCCGCTTGGCGCGGATGTCGGTGACCGACGACGAGCTCGACGCGCTGGCACCGCAGCTCGAGGCGATCCTGTCCGCGGTCGCCCGGGTCTCCGAGATCGCCGCCGGGGACATCCCGCCGACCAGCCACGCCGTGCCGTTGACCAACGTCTTCCGGCCGGACACCATCTGCCCGTCGCTGCCCGTCACCGAGGCCCTGGCCGGTGCCCCCGCCACCGAGGACGGGCGGTTCCGGGTGCCCCGCATCCTCGATCCGGACGAATGAGGTCGCCGCCCGCATGACGGAGAACATGACGGAGAACCCGACACCTCCCGGCACGACTGACGTCGTGCGCCTGTCCGCCGCCGCGACGGCGGCCGCGATCGCCGTCGGCAGGCTGAGTGCCGTCGAGGCGACCCGGGCGGCGTTGGACCGCATCGCCAAGGTCGACGAGACCGTCCACGCCTTCCTGCACGTGGACGCCGACGGCGCGCTCGCCGCGGCCCGGTCGGTCGACGACCGGCGCGCGGCCGGGGAGCGCCTCGGGCCGCTCGCCGGGGTGCCGTTGGCGCTCAAGGACGTCTTCACCACCCGAGGGATGCCCACCACCTGCGGCAGCCGCATCCTCGAGGGCTGGCACCCCCCGTACGACGCCACGGTGGTGAGCCGGCTGCGGGCCGCGGACGTCGTCCTGCTGGGTAAGGCCAACATGGACGAGTTCGCCATGGGCTCGTCGACCGAGAACTCGGCGTTCGGGCCGACCCGCAACCCCTGGGACGTCACCCGCATCCCCGGCGGCAGCAGCGGCGGCAGCGCCGCGGCCGTCGCCGCCTTCGAGGCGCCGCTTGCCCTCGGCACCGACACGGGCGGTTCCATCCGTCAGCCGGCCGCCCTCTGCGGTCTGGTCGGGGTCAAGCCCACCTACGGCGGGGTCAGCCGCTACGGGCTGGTCGCCTTCTCCAGCTCGCTGGACCAGGCCGGCCCGCTGGCCCGCACGGTGACCGACGCGGCGTTGCTGCACGCCGCGATCGCCGGCCACGATCCCCTGGACTCCACGAGCGTCGACGCGCCGGTTCCCGCGGTCGTGGCGGCGGCACGGCAGCGCGACATCCGCGGTATGCGGGTCGGTGTGGTCCGCGAGTTCGCCGGCGACGGATACGACCCGGGGGTCGAGGCCGCCTTCGCCGCCGCGGTCGAGGCGCTGACGGGCCTGGGCGCCCAGGTCGTCGAGGTGAGCTGCCCGCACTTCAGCTACGCGCTGCCCGCCTATTACCTGATCGCGCCCAGCGAGTGCTCGTCGAACCTGGCTCGCTTCGACGCGATGCGCTTCGGGCTGCGGATCGGCGACGACGGTCGGGCCGGGGCCGAGGAGGTCATGAGCCGCACCCGCGAAGCCGGCTTCGGCCCGGAGGTGAAGCGGCGGATCATCCTGGGCACCTATGCCCTGTCCTCGGGGTACTACGACGCCTACTATGGCCAGGCGCAGAAGGTCCGTACGCTGATCAGCCGCGACTTCACCGCCGCGTTCGAGCAGGTCGACGTCCTGGTCTCGCCCACCACCCCGACACCGGCCTTCCCGCTGGGCGCGAAGGTCGACGATCCGGTGGCCATGTACCTGTCGGACCTGTGCACGATCCCGTCCAACCTCGCGGGCGGCCCGGCGATGAGCCTGCCGTCCGGGCTCGTGGACGGGCTGCCGGTGGGTATCCAGATCATGGCGCCGCCGTTCGCCGATGACCGGCTCTACCGGGTCGGCGGGGCGCTGGAGGAGGCGTTGGACGTCGAACGCGGCCATCCGCTGCTCGACGAGGTCCCGGCGCTGTGAGCGGGCGCCCGGCGCTCTCGCGGGTCATCCGTGTTCCGGGTGTGGCGGCCGCGGTGACGGGCCGCCGACCGCGAGGGAAGGGAAGGAAACGGCGATGGTGAGTCTGCGCAGCGGCCGGCAGGACCGGTTCCTGGTGGGCGTGGTGTGGCTGCTCACCGTGCTGGTGCTGGGTCTCGGCATCGCCACGCTCAACCCGGTCCTGCTCGTCTGGGGAGTGCTCGGCCTACCGGCCGCGGTGTTCCTCACCTACGTGCACGTCCGCGACACCCGCCCACCCAGCGACCCATGAGGAGTTCATCCGGTGAGCACAGTGGCTCCCGCCGGCGCGCTGCCGTCCTACTCCGACGTTCTGGCCCGCTACGAGCCGGTGATCGGATTGGAGACGCACGTCGAACTCGGCACCGCTTCCAAGATGTTCTGCGGCTGCGCGACGGCCTTCGGTGCCGAGCCCAACACGCAGGTCTGCCCGGTGTGCCTCGGGCTGCCGGGTTCCCTGCCGGTGGTGAACGAGGCGGCGGTGCGCTTCGCGGTCATGATCGGACTCGCGTTGCACTGTGAGATCGCGTCGTGGTGCCGGTTCGCGCGCAAGAACTACTTCTATCCCGACATGCCGAAGAACTTCCAGATCAGCCAGTACGACGAGCCGCTGTGCACGAACGGCTGGCTCGACGTGGAGGTCGAGGGCGAGGTGCACCGGGTGGGCATCACCCGGGTGCACATGGAGGAGGACACCGGCAAGTCGCTGCACGTCGGCGGCGCCACCGGCCGCATCCACGGCGCCACCCACTCGCTGGTCGACTACAACCGGGCCGGCATCCCGCTCGTGGAGATCGTGACTGAACCGGACGTGCGTTCCCCCGAGGTGGCCCGGGCCTACGTGGACGAGTTGCGGGAGCTGATCCGGGCGCTCGGGGTCTCCGACGTCCGGATGGAGCAGGGATCGCTGCGCTGCGACGCCAACGTCTCGCTGCGCCCGCGGCCGGCGCCCGGCGACCCGGACGCTCCCTTCGGCACCCGCAGCGAGACGAAGAACCTCAACTCGCTGCGGTCGGTGGAACGCGCGGTGCGTTACGAGACCACCCGGCAGGCCGCGTTGCTCGACGACGGCCAGCGCATCATCCAGGAGACCCGCCACTTCGACGAGGCGTCGGGCCGCACCTCGTCGGGTCGCTCCAAGGAGGAGGCCACCGACTACCGGTACTTCCCGGAGCCTGACCTCACCCCGTTGGCCCTGCCCGCGGAATACGTCGAGCGGCTGCGGGCCGGCCTGCCGGAGTTGCCCGCGGCGCGCCGGGCCCGGCTGATCGCCGAGCACGGCTACACCGCGCGGGACCTGCAGGACCTGCGCAATGCCGCGGTCCTCGACCTGGTCGAGGAGACCATCGCCGCCGGCGCGGCCCCGGCGACCGCCCGCAAGTGGTGGCTCAACGAGCTGGCCAGGCGCGCCTCGGACGCCGGTCTCCAGCCTCGCGATCTTAAGATCACCCCGACCGACGTCGCCCGGATCACCGCGCTGGTGGCCGCGGGCGAGCTCACCGACGCGCTGGCCCGCAAGGTCATCGACGGGGTGCTCGCCGGTGAGGGCACGCCCGACGAGGTGATCGCCGGCCGTGGGCTGGCGATCGTCGCGGACGACAGCGCGCTCACCGCGGCCGTCGACGCGGCGCTCCTCGGTGCCCCCGACATCGCCGAGAAGGTCCGCGGTGGCAAGGTGAACGCCGTCGGTCCGCTGGTGGGCGCGGTGATGAAGGCGATGAAGGGCCAGGCGGACGCGGCGGCCGTGCGGCGACTGCTGCTGGAGCGCCTCGGCGTCTCCTGACATCGCTTCCCGGCCTTCGGCTTCCCGGCCGATCCCCGATTTGTCGTATTCAAGATGATTCGCAGATTTTAGCGCCATTCGTTCAAGAAACGTCCGACCGGTCGCCGCCGTCCCCCGCGCCGTGGGTTGCCTCTCCGTGATCCGAGCTCGGGAGGACCACGTTCTCCCGCCGTGTCGGACCCGCGTGTCGGGTTGCCGACGTCGTACGGCGCGTCGGATGCGAAGGGCCGGAGGCCTCCATAGGGTGGGTCTCCCATCGGGGTGTCACGATCGAGGGGAGAGCGTGCCGCCGTGCCCCTTACACCTTCCGGCTTCACCGCGTCAACCTCCCGCCGTCGGGGTCGGGGCCGCCGGACGGCGATCATCGTCGCGGTCGTCGTCGTCCTGCTGGCCGTCGCCGGCGGTGTCGGCTACGTCCTGAACAACCGCGCCGCCGACCGCGCCGCCGACCGGAAGGTCCAGGCTGCGGCCGACTCCTACCTGGCCGGCTGGCGGACGCTGACGACTTCCGGTGGGACGGCGACCCCCGGCTCCGCGGCTGTCGCCGCCGTCTCCACGCCCGGGAGCATCGACGTCGCGCGCCTGGTGGGCACGATGGCCGAGGTGCGTGACCGCCTGCTCGTCACAGCGGCTACGTTTACCCCGGGCGCGATCAGCCGCAGCGGCGAGACGGCGACCGTGCCGTACCTGGCCAGGCTCACGCTCTCTGGTCTGCCGACGCCGCTGGAGTACACCGGGGCGCTGCATCTCGTCTCGACCGGCGGCGGGTGGCGGGTGAAGGCTGATCCGGTCTCGGTGCATCCGGCCCTGCGCCCAGGGCTGCACCTGGACCGGACCGCCTCCACCGGTAAGCGGGGGGACCTGCTCGACGTGGCGGGCCAGCCCCTACGGGACTCCTCCGACCTGGCGGGCAACCTCGTCGGTCGGACGGCGCCGCTGTCCGGGTTGCAGCGGGTGTACGACGACCGGCTGCGGGCGCAGGGCGGCGCGGTCGTCGTGCGGGATGCGAAGAACGCGACCGTGCAGACGCTGCACACCTATCCGATGACCGACGGCGAGGCGATCCGTACCACGATCGACCTGCGGGTCCAGCAGGCCGCCGAGGCGGCCCTGGCCACCGCGGCCCGCCCGACCGGGGCGATGGTCGCGATCGACACTCGTACCGGCGCCATCCTGGCCCTGGCCAACCATCCGCCCAGCGGGTCGAGCCGGGCTGTCCGGGGCAAGTACCCACCGGGTTCCACCTTCAAGATCGTGACGGCCACCGCCGCGCTGATGAACGGCAAGGCGCCGGACATGCCCCTGGACTGCACCCAGACGGTCAGCGTCGGCGGTCGGACCTTCCAGAACGCCGAGTCCGAGCAGTTCGGCCCCATCCCGCTGCGGACCGCGTTCGCCAGGAGCTGCAACACCGCGTTCATCCGGCTGGAGGAGTCACTCCCGGACGGCGCGCTGGAGAAGGCCGCCCAGCTTTACGGCTTCGACGGCCGACCACCGCTGGATATCGCCAGCGTCGGGGGGACCTTCCCGACCCCGCGTGACGCGGTCGAGTCGGCGTCGGCGTCGATCGGCCAGGCCCGCATCGAGGTCTCCCCGCTGCAGATGGCGAGCGTCGCCGCGGCGGTCGCGAGCGGTACCTGGCACCAGCCGTTCGTCGTCGGCCAGTCGGCGCGCAGCAACCCCATCCCGCCCGTGGTGCTGCCCCCGCTGCGGGACTTCATGCGGGCGGTCGTCACCGAGGGCACCGCCGCGAAGGTCCCGATGCCCGGCGAGGTCTTCGGGAAGACCGGCACCGCCGAGTACAAGGACGGCAACCCGCCGCCGACCCATGCGTGGTTCGTCGGCTACCGGGGCGACGTGGCCTTCGCGGTGGTCGTCGAGGACGGCGGCTTCGGCGCGGAGACGGCCGCGCCGGTCGCGGCCAGGTTCCTCACCGCGTTGGACGGTGGCCAGATCGGTGCGCCCGGCTCCGGCGGGCAATGACCTGGCTGGACCCGGTCCTGGCTGGACCCGGTCCTGGCTGGACCCGGTGCCTGGCTGGACCCGGTGCCCGGCGATGCTTGACGTGGGGCTGGAACTCCGGCAGGGTAGAACCGTGCATCTCGGGATTCTCGTACGCTCAGAGCGTGCATAGTCGACGACGTCGACCTGTGCGCCGCCCCTCAGTGCCTCGGCACGAGGGGCTTTTTCGTGCAGTGAGCACTGCCTCGTGCCAAGCCTGCGTGGTCGTGCTCAGCTGGCAGAGCCGTGCCCGGCGGGCCCGGTCCCGCCGGTCCCGCAGTGCCAGCCGAGATTGCCACGTGCCACGTACATCCCCGGCCTGTCAAGGAAGACGACCAGATGACACGAGAGATCACCGGAGCCCAGTCGCTCGTCCACTCCCTTGAAGCGGTCGGAGCCGATGTGGTCTTCGGCATCCCCGGCGGCGCGATCCTGCCCGCATATGATCCACTGTTCGACTCCACCCGGGTGCGACATGTCCTTGTCCGGCACGAGCAGGGCGCGGGTCATGCGGCCGAGGGGTACGCGCAGGCCACCGGGCGGGTCGGGGTGTGCATGGCGACGTCGGGGCCGGGGGCGACCAACCTGGTGACTCCGATCGCCGACGCCTACATGGACTCGGTGCCGATCGTGGCCGTCACCGGGCAGGTCCCCAGTCCCTCGATCGGGACCGACGCCTTCCAGGAGGCGGACATCTGCGGCATCACCCTGCCGATCACCAAGCACAACTTCCTGGTCCAGTCCGCCGACGACATCCCGCGGATCATCGCGGAGGCGTTCCACCTGGCGGCGACGGGCCGGCCCGGACCGGTGCTCGTCGACCTGCCCAAGGACATCCTGCAGTCGGCCACCTCCGTGCTGCCGCACGATGTCTGGCCGCCGGCTCTCGACCTGCCCGGTTATCGTCCGGTCACCCGCCCGCACGGCAAGCAGGTGCGGGAGGCGGCGAAGATGATCAGTGCTGCCCGGCGTCCGGTGCTCTATATCGGTGGGGGAGTGCTCAGGGCCCGCGCTGCCGCGGAGCTGCGGACACTGGCGGAGCTCACCGGCATCCCGGTGGTCACCACCCTCATGGCCCGCGGCGCCTTCCCCGACTCCCATCCCCAGCACCTGGGCATGCCCGGCATGCACGGGTCGGTCGCCGCGGTGACCGCGTTGCAGAAGGCGGATCTGCTGATCACTCTCGGGGCCCGCTTCGATGACCGGGTGACCGGCAGGCTGTCCTCCTTCGCGCCCGGTGCCGCGGTCATTCACGCCGACATCGACCCGGCCGAGATCGGCAAGAACCGGACCGCGGACGTACCGATCGTCGGTGACTGCCGTGATGTGATCAACGAGCTCGTCGCCGCGCTCGTCCTGGAGGAGCGGCCGGACCTCGCCGCCTGGTGGCGGACGCTGGACGGCTGGCGCCGGACCTACCCGCTGGGCTACGACCAGCCGGCTGACGGCTCGCTGGCCCCGCAGTACGTCATCGAGCGGCTCGGGAAGATCGCGGGACCGGAGACCATCTTCGCCGCCGGCGTCGGGCAGCACCAGATGTGGGCCGCGCAGTTCATCTCCTACGAGAACCCCTACACCTGGCTGAACTCCGGCGGCGCCGGCACGATGGGCTACGCCGTGCCGGCCGCGATGGGCGCCAGGGTCGGCCGCCCCGACGCCACGGTGTGGGCCGTCGACGGTGACGGCTGCTTCCAGATGACCAACCAGGAGCTTGCGACCTGCGCGCTGGAGGGAATCCCGATCAAGGTTGCCGTCATCAACAACGGGTCGCTCGGCATGGTCCGCCAGTGGCAGACCCTCTTCTACGACAAGCGGTACTCCAACACGGAGCTCGGGACGCACCCGGACTCCCCGCGGACCGGCGGCGCAGGGGCGTCTGGGCGGGGCTCAGGGGCGTCCAGGAGGGTGCGGGTGCCCGACTTCGTCCGGCTGGCCGAGGCGTTGGGCTGCGTCGGGCTGCGCTGCGAGACGGCGGCGGATGTCGACGCGACGATCGAGAAGGCGATGGCGATCGACGACGCCCCGGTCGTGGTGGACTTCGTCGTGCATCCCGACGCCATGGTGTGGCCGATGGTCGCCGCCGGCGCCAGCAACGACGACATCCGCATCGCGCGCGACACCGCGCCGGACTTCGACTACTCCGGCGACGCCGAGGTGAACATCTGATGACCCGCCATACCCTGTCCGTGCTGGTGGAGAACAAGCCCGGGGTGCTGGCCCGGGTCTCGGGCCTGTTCTCCCGGCGCGGGTTCAACATCGAGTCACTCGCGGTCGGGCCGACCGAGCAGCTTGACATCTCCCGGATGACGATCGTCGTCGTCGTGGAGGACCTGCCGCTGGAACAGGTGACCAAGCAGCTCAACAAGCTGATCAATGTTTTGAAGATCGTCGAGATGGACACCTCCGCCTCGGTGCAACGTGAGCTGATGCTCGTGAAGGTGCGCGCCGACCTGTCGGTGCGATCCCAGGTCCTCGAGACGGTCGCCCTGTTCCGTGCCAAGGTGGTCGACGTCGCCCAGGACGCCGTCACCATCGAGGCGACGGGAACCCGCGACAAGCTGGACGCCCTCATCCGCATGCTGGAGCCGTTCGGAATCCGGGAACTGGTCCAGTCCGGCCTGGTGGCACTCGGCCGCGGATCGCGTTCGATCACCGATCGCAGCCTGCGAGCAGTCGACCGTCCGGCCTGACCGGGACCGTCGCGCGTCTTTTTCCCATCCACTCAACGAGGAGATTCCCCACGATGGTCGAGATCTACTACGACGACGACGCCTCGCTGGACGTCCTGGCCGACCGTAAGGTCGCCGTCATCGGCTACGGCAGCCAGGGCCACGCGCACGCGCTGAACCTGCGCGACAGTGGCGTCGACGTGCGGGTCGGCCTGCCGGCGGACAGCCGCAGCCGGGCCAGGGCCGAGGAAGAGGGCCTGCGGGTCCTCACTCCGGCGGAGGCGTCCGCCGAGGCCGACATCATCATGCTGCTCACTCCGGACACCACCCATCGCACGATCTACGCGGAGTCCATCGCCCCGCACCTCACCGCGGGCAAGGCGCTGGCGTTCGGGCACGGTTTCAACATCCGCTACGGGCTCATCGAGCCGCCGGCCGGCGTCGACGTGTTCATGGTCGCTCCGAAGGGGCCGGGTCACCTGGTGCGGCGGGTGTTCGAGGAGGGCAAGGGCGTTCCCGTCCTCGTCGCGGTGGAGGCCGACGCGAGCGGCAACGCGCTGGCCGTCGCGCTGGCCTACGCCAAGGGCATCGGTGGCACCCGGGCCGGTGCGCTGAGGACCACCTTCACCGAGGAGACCGAGACCGACCTGTTCGGCGAGCAGGCCGTGCTCTGCGGCGGCGCCAGCGCGCTCGTGCAGGCCGGCTTCGAGACCCTCGTCGAGGCGGGCTACACCCCGGAGGTCGCCTACTTCGAGTGCCTGCACGAGCTCAAGCTCATCGTCGACCTGATGTACGAGGGCGGCATCTCCCAGATGCGGTACTCGATCTCGGACACCGCGGAGTACGGCGATGTCACGCGTGGCCCGCGCGTCATCACCCCCGCCGTGAAGGCCGAGATGCGCAAGATCCTCGACGAGATCCGTGACGGCGCGTTCGCTCGCGAGTGGGTGGCCGAAGACGACAACGGTCGGCCGAATTTCACCAAGCTCGTGGCGGAGGGCAAGCAGCACCCGATCGAGCAGGTCGGCGCGAAGCTCCGGCCGATGATGTCTTGGATCGCCTGATTTCTGGATCGCCAGGTAGGTCCCGCGGGTCGTCGGGCGGATCGTGCCCTCTCGGGGGCGGCCGTGGTGCGCTGCCGCCGTCCCCGGGTGCGGGCCGTCCCCGTCCGGGTGCCGGGCACGCCGTCGCCGTCGGTCGGCGGAAAGGGCTCGGAGTCCACGGCGGGCGTCGGTAGGCTGGGCCCGCCGCCTCGTGCGGTGTCCGCAGTATCCACGTTCATCATCGCCAGGCCGAAGGCCACGTGATCACGCCTCGTTCCGCGTCGCCTCCCGGTCTGACCCGAGGTCGCTAGGAGAGGTCCAGTGCCTGTCGTACTCGTTGCCGAGGAGCTCTCACCGGCCGGGCTGGAGGTGCTGTCCGGGGACTTCGAGGTTCGTCACGTTGACGGTGCCGACCGGTCCGCGTTGCTGCCCGCCATCGCCGACGTCGATGCCGTGATCGTCCGGTCGGCCACCAAGATCGACGCCGAGGTGCTCGCCACCGCGGGAAAGCTCAAGGTCGTCGCCCGGGCCGGCATCGGGCTGGACAACGTCGACGTCGCCGCCGCCACCCAGCGCGGTGTCATGGTGGTCAACGCGCCGCAGTCGAACATCGTCAGTGCGGCCGAGCATGCGATCGCGCTGCTGCTCGCCGTCGCCCGGCGGGTTCCCGCGGCCAGCGAGGCACTGCGCGGCGGCGAGTGGAAGCGCTCGAAGTACGTCGGTGTCGAACTCGTGGAGAAGACGGCCGGCGTCGTCGGCCTCGGGCGGATCGGCGTGCTCGTGGCGCAGCGGCTCGCCGGCTTCGGGATGAAGGTCATCGCCTACGACCCGTACGTGTCGGTGGCCCGTGCCGCGCAGCACGGCGTGACCCTCGTCGACCTCGACGAGCTGCTTCGGCAGAGTGACGTGATCACGATCCATCTGCCCAAGACGCCGGAGACGCTCGGTCTGATCGGCACCGACGAGCTGGCCCGGACCAGGCCCGGTGTCATCATCGTCAACGCGGCGCGCGGCGGCCTCGTTGACGAGGCGGCGCTCGCCGAGGCGGTCCGCTCCGGTCAGGTCGGCGGTGCGGGCATCGACGTCTTCGCCAAGGAGCCCACGACGGCCTCCCCGCTGTTCGGGCTCGACAACGTCGTCGTCACCCCCCACCTTGGCGCGTCCACCCAGGAGGCGCAGGACAAGGCCGGGCTCGCCGTCGCCCGCTCGGTGCGGCTGGCGCTGCAGGGCGAGTTCGTGCCCGACGCGGTCAACGTGCAGGCCGGTGGCGTCGTGGCCGAGGACCTCCGGCCGGGTCTTCCGCTCGCGGAGAAACTCGGGCAGCTCTTCTCCGGCCTCGCGGGCAGCCTGGCCGCCGCGATCACTGTCGAGGTGCGTGGCGAGATCGCCGTGCACGACGTCTCGGTGTTGCAGCTCGCGGTGCTCAAGGGTGTGTTCACCGACGTGACCGAGGAGCAGGTCACCTACGTCAACGCGCCGCTGCTGGCCAAGGAGCGCGGGGTCGACGTGGCCTTGGAGACCGCCGAGGACAGCCCCGACTATCACAACCTCGTGACTGTGCGAGGAGTCCTCGCCGACGGCACGCCCGTGTCGGTGAGCGGCACGCTTGTCGGCTCGCGGCAGGTCGAGAAGATCACCGCGATCGACGGGTTCGAGGTCGACATCCGGCCCGAGGCGCATCTGGCGTTCTTCCGCTACGAGGACCGGCCGGGGATCGTCGGCGCGGTCGGTGCCCTGCTCGGCGAGGCGCACATCAACATCGCCAGTGCGCAGGTCAGCCGCCTGCAGGCCGGCGGCGAGGCGTTGATGTCGCTGTCGCTCGACGACGCGGTCGCCCCCGACATCCTGGCCGAGATCGCGAAGATCATCGGCGCTTCCTACGCCAGGGCCGTAAGCATCAGCAGCGACTGACCCCTTCCCCACACGGTGGCTTCGCCACCGTGTGGGGTCTCCGCAAAGGCACCTTCGGCGATTTTGCGGGGGGAGTCGTGGGGGCCTTCGGTGGTCCGGGGTGTTCCTCGGGTTGCCGTGGATTACCTGGGCTGGATGGGGTTTACCAGGGGTAGCTGCGGGCGATCTCAACGGTAGGCGATCGATTGGGTACGGGTAGCGGTGGCGTGGGGACGTGATCCAGGTGATCTTTCCGTGGAACGCGCGCCGTAGTCGTGGTGCCGGGTTTACCGTGGCTAGCATGGCGTCGCGGCATCAGGACCCGTTCGAGGGGCTTCGCCTGGATGAGCGATTCGTCCGCGGAGCCCGGTTTCTCGAACCGTCCGCGGCCGAGCGCAGCCGGCAGCACGGCCGGCCGGCTTCCAGTCGCTGTCAGGTCGTCCCAGCTTCCCGGGGTCTGCCCGGCTTTTTCCATCGGCTGGTGGCGCCGCCCAGACCACCGGGCCGCCCCCGCCAGATCGCGCGAATGGTCACGTTCATGGCCATCATCGTCGGGATGATCACCATCACCGTCGTCGCCCTGCGGCAGACGGCGAACCGGACCAGCCCGACCGCCGCACGGCTGGTGCCGACCACGTCGTCGGGGTCCTCCGCGGCCACCAAGCAGACCGCCGTACCGGCTGCCACCGGCACGCTGACCGGTCCCCCCGCCGGCTTTGGGATCAGGCCGGACCTGCTCGCGGCCCTGCGGCCGGGTGACTGCCTGAACTGGACCCCGTATCCGGCGGGCTCGCCCGCCTCGGTCGATCCGGTGGTGCCCGTCCGGGTGAGCTGCCGGGAGCCCCATATCGACGAGGTCACCCGGATGGTCGACCTGGCGGTGCTCTTCCATCGCTGGCCTGGCGCGTCGGTGGTCGCCGAGGTGACGGACGAGCGCTGTGCCGGAGCACTGCGCGAGTTCCCCGGAACCGTCGACAGCACTCCGCACCGCACCGTTGGCACGATCTACCCGTCCGAACCCAGCTGGCAGCTCGGTGCGCACGCGGCCGTGTGCACCGTGCGCACCGACGACCTGCGGCCCCGCAGCGGTCAGTTCCGTGTCCCCGGCGCCGTCGCGGCACCGGAGTTTCCTCGCGGTCGGCCGAACATCCGGTAATGTTGGTGCGCGATGCGTGCGCTGCTTCTCCTTAGCCGCCGCGGCGGGGCCTGATACCTGAGCTGGCTTCCCCGTCGCGGTGTTTTCGTGTGTCAGCGTCGGGATCCTCGCCATCCGGCGGTCCAGCGTCCAGGTGCGACCTGACGCTCCTCTGCTGATTCTCCGCGGATCCTCCGGCATCCAGTCACCCACGTCGCGAACCGTGTGATCACGGTCGCGGGGGACTCCTTCGAGGAAGCAGGAGCAGGAATGACCACGCAGCAGCCGTCCGGCATGCCGGTCGAGAAGTACCGTCCGTTCGTCCCCGTCTCACTTCCCGACCGGGCCTGGCCCGAGCGGACGATCACTCGCGCCCCGCAATGGTGCAGTGTCGATCTGCGCGACGGTAACCAGGCACTGATCGACCCGATGACCCCCGCCCGCAAGATGCAGATGTTCGAGCTGCTGGTGGCGATGGGGTACAAGGAGATCGAGGTCGGGTTCCCGGCGGCCAGCCAGACCGACTTCGACTTCATCCGGCAGCTGATCGAATCAGATCGCATCCCGGACGACGTCGTCATCCAGGTCCTGACGCAGGCGCGGGAGGACCTGATCGAGCGCACGGCCGCGTCGCTGGTCGGCGCGGACCGGGCGCTGATCCACCTGTACAACTCGACATCCACGTTGCAGCGGCGGGTGGTGTTCGGTCTTGATCGGGCGGGGGTGACCGAGATCGCGGTGCAGGGCGCTCGGTGGTGTGCCCAGTACGCCGAGAAACTACTGGACGGCACCGATGTGCGCTGGCAGTACAGCCCGGAGTCGTTCACCGGCACCGAACTCGACTACGCGGTGGAGGTGTGCGAGGCAGTCATGGACGTGTGGGCGCCGACCCCGCAGCGTCCGGTCGTGCTGAACCTGCCGGCGACGGTCGAGATGTCGACCCCGAACGTCTACGCCGACCAGATCGAATGGGTCGGGCGGAACCTGACCCGCCGGGATGCCGTCGTGCTGTCCCTGCACCCGCACAACGACCGGGGCTGCGCGGTCGCCGCGGCGGAACTGGGTGTGCTGGCCGGCGCCGACCGGGTCGAGGGCTGCCTGTTCGGCAATGGGGAACGGACCGGAAACGTCTGCCTGGTCACGCTGGGGATGAACCTGTTCTCGCAGGGGATCGACCCGATGATCGATTTCTCGGACATCGACGGGATCCGACGCGCGGTGGAGTACTGCAACCAACTGCCCGTCCATCCCCGTCATCCCTACGGCGGCGACCTCGTCTACACCGCCTTCTCCGGCTCCCATCAGGACGCCATCAAGAAGGGTTTCGAGGCCATGGAGCGCACCGGCCAGACCCGCTGGGAGGTGCCCTACCTGCCGATCGACCCGAAGGACGTCGGCCGCTCCTACGAGGCGGTGATCCGGGTGAACAGTCAGTCCGGCAAGGGAGGGGTGGCATACCTGCTGAAGTCCGAGCACTCCCTGGACCTGCCGCGCCGGCTGCAGATCGAGTTCTCCGGTGTCGTACAGCGCCACACCGACTCCGCGGGCGGCGAGGTGACGGCCGAGGAACTCTGGACGATTTTCCGCAGCGAGTACTTCCTGGACGGCGCGGAGGGGTCCGGCCCGCTCGAACTGCTGGGCTCCCGGACGACGGCGGCGTCGGGCGATCGGGACGAGGTCTCCGTCTCGGTCCGTTTCCAGGGGGCCGACACGGTGATCACGGGAACCGGCAACGGCCCCATTGACGCATTCGTCACGGCGCTCGCCAGCCGCGATCTGACCGTGCGGATTCTGGACTACAACGAGCACGCCCTGGGCTCGGGAGCGGATGCGCGAGCGGCCGCGTACCTCGAGGTGGCCGTCGACGACCGGATCTTCTGGGGAGTCGGGATCGACGCCAACATCGTGACGGCGTCCCTGCGGGCCGTGGTGAGTGCCGTGAACCGGGCTGCCCGGGACCGTTCGGTGCCCGCGCGGGCTGGTCGTGGTGGTGGCGCTGGTTAGTCGTGGTGGTCCGCCGGTTCCACGTCGTGGATATTCTGGCGGACCTCGTCCAGCATCGACTCCGGGATATCCGTCATACCATGATCAACTCTCGCGTGGGTGTCGACGGAACGGAGAAGATCGTCTTCGGTGGGGGCGATCATGCGCGTCTCGCAGTCGTGCATGATCGCACCACAGTAGAATTGCTTCATGCTCGGGTGCCGGACGATGATCTCTGCCGACGCGGAATGGCTCCTGGCCGCTGGGCTCGGCGACATGAGCGCCTGCGCGGTCCAATAGCGGTTTCGCCTCATGTGGACATTTCCGCGAGCCGTAGCATCAGACGCTCCATCCGTACCAGGCCGAGTGGGCGCCCCATCTCGGTCACGATTATCACGGGATCGAATCGGCTGGCCCGGGCCCGCGTCATGGCGCGACGCGCGACCTCGGTCACCGGCTCCTCGGGCCGCGCGAAGAGCGTCGTGGGAACACGGCGCGGTTCCGTGCCGCCGCCCGGGCCGCCGGACAGATGCAGGGCGACCGGTCGGCATCGGTTGGAGACGATGACGGTCGCTCGAGGCGTCCGGTCACCGTCCGGTCCGGCCGGATCATCGCCGGCCGCGAGACCGTCCCGGTTCCGGGCGGCGCTCATGGGACAGGACGGACAGTCCGCGGACATGGCGCACCGACCGGAGTCACCTATGCTGATCGTGACCTGTTCCATCAGGCTCTCGATGCTCGCGGCGTGGTTGCTGCGTTCCGAGAACTGGCGGATACGCCTAGCCACGGTTGGGTCGAGCTGCTGCCAGGCCCGGGAGGGACGCCCGAGCAGGAATCCCTGGCCGAGCGGAACCCCCAGCGCGACCAGCATTCCGAGCTCGTCGAACCGCTCGACCCCCTCCGCGATGACCCAGGCGTTGAGCCGGCTGGCGAAGGTGCCGACCAGCTCGGTGAGGGCGATCTTGACCTGGTCGTCGTCCACGTTGACTACGAGCGAGCGGTCCAGCTTGACGAAGTCGGGGCGGATCCGCGCCAGCTGCCGCAACCCGGCATAGCCCGAGCCGACGTCGTCCATCGCCACGAACGCACCGAGGTTGCGCAGTGCGCCCGCGGTGGTCGTCAGGCCGGTGGTGGCGTCGAGGTCGACTGCCTCGTTGAGTTCTAGGACCAGGCGCCGCAGGTCCGCGCGCTGCCAGATTGCCGTGACTTCTGGTGCGGTGAGCAGATGGGGCAGGACGTTGACCGCGAGGAAGCAGCGGTCGGGAAGCCGGTCACGCGCCTCCAGCGCGGCGGCGAGGACACGGGCCTCCAACTGGGCCGCGAGCCCGAGCCGGTCCGCCTCGGCGAAGACGAGGTCGGGCGGGTGGGCCGGGTGGCTGTGGAAGCGGGCGAGCGCCTCATACCCCGCGATGACCCCCCGTTGCAGATCCACGATCGGCTGGAAGAACAGCATGGGTTCGTCGGGGTCGGCGAGAATTCGGCGCAGGTCGGGCCGGTCGTCGCCACGCGTCCCACCGCCGTCGCCGTTCTTCAACCGGCCGAGGGGACCCGCCCCATCGGCCGCGGGCAGCGTCCTGCCCTCGGCCACGCCACCGGACGAAACAGCCGCGTCGCCGACATCGGGGCGGTCGCTGGACGGAGGTCCCGCGGGAGTCCGCTGCCGAGTAATCATGCGCCGTGCACCCCCTCGCATCGAAGCACGTCGCACCTGTCCTGTAAGTGAGTTTCTTACCATCCGGCCGCGATGCCGGGTGCGAGTACCGTCCGGAGTTGTGAATTCTGCGCTCTTTTGTGTGACCGGCGGGTAGCGGTCAGATTGCCGTTCATCGTCCTTCCCGTGTCCCCGACGCAAGATCGGCGATTTCTGGGCGCCGGAGGCGTCGTTCATCGTTGATCCGTTGCCAAAACGGTCATTGCTCGCCAGGATTTTCGGGTGCCGACGCGAGGCGTGCGAGTAGTCCGAGTCGGCCGATGGAAATCAATCCAGCGACAACGAGGGTGAACTTTATTTGGCGAGGTGGTGCACTACGATTACTCAAGGTGATCGAATGCGGAGGTGTGAGGCGCCGTTCCGGCGCTGAGGTTGGACTGAGGTAATGGAATGGCTACTGTTAGCAGCCATTCGGGGGTGGTTCGCGGCCGTTCGGGAGCACGATGACGGCCGTCGGGGCGGCGGCCCGTCGTGAGCGGCCCCGTGCGGCCCCGACCGGCCCCGTGCCGGATCGGCGCCGGTCGGGTGGGCCAGGCCGGGTGGGACCGCTGCGGGGCCGCGGTCGGCCGCTACAGTCGGCCTATGAGGCTTGCGGTGATTGGCGGTGACGGGATCGGCCCCGAGGTGGTGGCGGAGGGGTTGCGGGTGCTGCGCGCGGTACATCCCAAGGTCGACACGACCGAATACGACCTGGGTGCCCGGCGCTGGCACGAGACCGGGGAGACGCTGCCCGACTCGGTGCTGGAGGAACTGCGCGGTCACGACGCGATCCTGCTCGGGGCGGTCGGTGATCCCGGCGTGCCCAGCGGTGTCCTCGAGCGTGGCCTGCTGCTGCGGCTGCGGTTCGAGTTCGACCATCACGTCAATCTCCGGCCGGTGCGGCTCTATCCGGGAGTCCGCTCGCCGCTGGCCGGAGATCCGGCCATCGACATGATCGTGGTGCGGGAGGGCACGGAGGGGCCGTACGCGGGCGCGGGGGGTGTGCTCCGGAAGGGGACGCCCCATGAGGTGGCGACCGAGGAGAGCCTCAACACCCGGTACGGCGTCGAGCGCGTCGTGCGCGACGCGTTCCGGCGGGCCGATCGACGCGAGCGTCGCCACCTGACTCTCGTGCACAAGAACAACGTGCTGACCAAGGCCGGCGACCTGTGGTCGCGCACCGTGGCCGAGGTGGCGCCCGAGTTCCCCGACGTGCGCGTCGACTACCAGCACGTGGACGCGGCCTCGATGTTCTTCGTGACCGATCCGGGTCGGTTCGACGTCGTCGTGACGGACAACATGTTCGGTGACATCCTCACCGACATCGGCGCGGCCATCACCGGCGGGATCGGCCTGGCCGCCAGTGGCAACCTCGATCCCTCCGGTGTCCACCCGAGCATGTTCGAGCCCGTGCACGGCAGCGCCCCGGATATCGCCGGCAGGCAACTCGCCGACCCGACGGCCACCGTCGCCTCGGTGGCGATGCTACTCGATCATCTCGGCCACGCCGAGGAGGCGGCGAAGGTCGAGGCCGCCGTCGCCTCCTCCCTGGCGGATCGTGCCGCCGCGGGAGCGGCCCAGCCGTCGACCCGGGAACGTGGCGAGGACCTTGCCGCGCGGGCTGCGGGCTGAGTTCTCGTCACGCCGGTCTTCTCGTCACCCCGCCACGCCGGTCTTCTCGTCACCCCGCCACGCCGCCGGTGGAGGCCGGATGGTTGATCGCCGCGGGGCCCTTCCGGTCCAGGTGCGTCGTGGTTATTCTCTACGGGAGCCGTAGATCCGGTAAGACGGCAGCCGACAGGGCCCCACCACGGCGAAGATCGGCGGATTCGTCATCTCCTGTTCGCTTCGTCGCACTTTGGCCTGGAGTCGCCGTGCCTATCACCCCAACCTCGAAGATCTGGATGAGTGGAGAGTTCGTCGACTGGGACGACGCCCGCATCCACGTGCTCAACCCGACCCTGCACTACGGGTGGGGTGTGTTCGAAGGCATCCGCTGCTACGAGACGGCCCAGGGGCCCGCCGTGTTCCGGCTGACGGACCACATCGCCCGTCTCTACCGCAGTGCCAAGATTTATGTGATGGAGCCGTCCTTCACGCCGGAGCAGGTCGTCGCGGCGACGAAGGAGACCATCGCGGTGAACGACATCGCCTCCTGCTACATCCGGCCGCTGATCCACCTCGGTTACGGTGAGATGGGGCTCAATCCGTTGCCCTCTCCTGTCGAGGTCATGATCGCGGTGTGGCCGTGGGGTGCCTACCTTGGCGAGGAGGCGGAGGAGAACGGCGTCCGCGCGATGATCTCCTCCTGGAAGCGGAACGACCCGAACATCACGCCGCCGGCGGCCAAGGCGTCCGGGCAGTACCTCAACTCGTCCCTGGCGAAGGTCGCGGCGGTCAAGGCCGGTTACGACGAGGCAATTCTGACCAGCCCCAACGGCCACATCGCCGACGGCACCGGGGAAAACGTCTTCATCGTCTCCGGACGCAAGGTCATCACTCCGCTCCTCACGGACGGTCCGCTCGGTGGCATCACCCGCGCCTCGATCATGAGGATCGCCGCCGACCAGGGGTACGAGGTGATCGAGCAGCACATCGTGCGCACCGACCTCTATCTGGCTGACGAGGCGTTCTTCACCGGCACGGCGGCCGAGATCGTGCCGATCGTCGAGGTGGACGACCGGCAGGTCGGGAGCGGGAAGCCGGGCCCCGTCACCCGGGAGCTGCTGGAGATCTTCCACCGCGCGACCCGAGGGGAACTGGACCGATACCAGGAGTGGAACGAGTTCGTCCAGCAATAACGCCGTGGCCGGCGTCGTCGCGGGCGTTCCACGTTGCCCCGCGTCCCGGCCAGGGCCGTGAGCCCGGCCCCGCGTGGCCGGGCTCACATAATGCCCATGCCGAAGCATCGTGTGCTCTGGTCAACACGGCAGGCAGGGCCTACCGTCGCGAGTAGCAGTTTTCACGAATGCACAAGCGTCGGGAGGGCGTCGTGCGGGTTTCGGAGGGTATGAGTTCCCTTGTTCTCATGATCGGCCCGGGGCACACGCTTCGCCAGGCGGCGAGGCTGATGGCGGCGCGCAAGGTCGGTGCCGCGGTCGTCCACGATGCGGACAGCGAGGGCTACGGGATCCTGACCGAACGGGACGTTCTGCGGTCGATCGCCGCGGCTCAGGATCCGGATGTCGAGATCGCGGGTGACCATCTCACCCGCGATGTCGTCTTCGCGGATCCGGAGTGGTCCTTGGACGAGGCGGCTGCCGCGATGCTGCGAGGTGGTTTTCGGCACCTTATCGTTACCTCGGGTGGTGGCGTAGCCGGAATCCTCTCCATGCGCGACGTGGTACGTTGCTGGAGTAGTCATCATGTTACGGTATGATGTCGACTGTGTCGTACGCCGGGAATGCTTGCGGTCTGCCGCCGCATCCGATCCCGTCGTCCGGGGTAGTTGGGGAACATGAGGCAGGCGGACGGCGCTACGGTCACCGCATGCACGACAACGAGGCGGTCGCCCTGCTCCGAGCGACCACGCTGCTGAAGGAACTGCAGGAGGAGGACCTGTTGCGGCTCGCCACACGAGCCGTCACGCGACGTTTCCGGCGTGGACAGGTTGTCTTCACGGAAGGCGAACCCGCTGACACCCTTCTGGTGGTCGCCTCCGGACGGTTGAAGGTGCTCACGAAGGCCGATGACGGCCGTGATCACGTTTTGAACATTGTCGGGCCACGGGAAACCCTGGGAGAACTCAACATCGTCGAAGGGGGGACCCGGTCCGCCGGCGTCGAGGCGCTCGAACCGAGTACCGCGCTGGTTCTCGACCGCACCGCGGTGTGGGAACTCGTGCGGGAACGACCGGCCGTCGCCGAGCAGCTCATCCGAGCACTGGTGGCGCACGTGCGACGCCTCACCGGAGCGAATGCCGACCTCGTCTTCCTCGATCTGCCGCGACGCGTGGCCAAGTTGCTCCTGCTGCGGATGCGGGAGGCAGGGCGTCCAGTGATCGAACTCGGCCTCACACAGACCGAGATCGCCTCGCTGCTCGGCGGTTCCCGCCAGTCGGTGAACCAGGCGTTGCGCGAGTTCGAGCGGAGGACCTGGATCCTCTCGGAAGGTCAGACCATCACGATCCTGCAGGTCGACCGGCTACGTCGGTTCGCGGGGGACTGAGATCCTCCGCTATGGCGCACGCCACACCCGTCACATGTCGGGCCTGTTACATCGTAGGCTTGTCACCCGGCGGCGAACCCGTCTCCGTCGCGCGCTTCGGTCGCTGACCCCTGGGACCGGGCGCGTGGCGGCCCCAGGTTCCCGAACTCTGCTCGGTTCGGCGTGCCGGAGGTTGTCCGGACCGCTCGGCTTGGCCGGGGCGGAACGACCCAAGATCCTTGCGGAGGGGCGCCCCGTGCGGCCATACGATCCCGATTCCCTGCACGTCTATGACACGACATTGCGGGACGGTACCCAGCAGGAGGGGCTGTCGCTCTCGGTCGGCGACAAACTCGCGGTGGCCCGTCACCTGGACGATCTCGGCGTCGGTTTCATCGAGGGCGGCTGGCCGGGATCGAACCCGAAGGACGCGGAGTTCTTCACCCGGGCGCGCGGCGAACTGAACCTGACGACCGCCGTGCTGACCGCCTTCGGGGCCACCCGGCGGGCGGGCCGCGCCGCCGCGGACGACCCCCAGGTGGCGGCGCTTCGGGACGCGGGGACCTCGGTGGTCTGCCTGGTCGCCAAGTCGGATCTGCGCCATGTCGAACGTGCCCTGCGCACCACCCCGGCCGAGAACCTCGCGATGATCCGGGACACCGTCGCGCATCTGCGCGCGGAGGGAAAGCGGGTGTTCGTTGACGCCGAGCACTTCTTCGACGGCCATCGGGTGTATCCCGACTACGCTCTTGAGGTCGTCTCCGTTGCGGCCGAGGCCGGTGCCGAGGTCGTCGTGCTGTGCGACACGAACGGCGGCATGCTCCCGACGCGGATCGGCGCGGTCGTCGCCGATGTCCTCGCCGCAACCGGCGCCCGGCTCGGTATCCACTGCCACGACGACGCCGACTGCGCGGTCGCGAACACCCTGGTGGCGGTGGAGGCCGGCGTCACCCACGTGCAGGGCACCGCAAACGGCTACGGCGAGCGGTGCGGGAACGCCAACCTGCTGAGCGTCATCGCGGGCCTGGAGACCAAGTTGGACCGGGCCGTGCTGCCGCCCGGGCGGCTGCGTGAGCTCGTCCGGGTCTCTCACGCGATCGACGAGGTCACCAACTCCGTGCCCGACCCGCACCGGCCGTACGTCGGGGCCAGCGCCTTCGCGCACAAGGCCGGCCTGCACGCCAGTGCCGTCAAGGTCGATCCGGACCTGTACCAGCACATCGACCCGGCGGTCGTGGGCAGTGACATGAGGATGCTGGTCTCGGAACTCGCCGGTCGGGCGACCATCGAACTGAAGGGCCGTGAGCTCGGCCTCGACCTGTCGAACCAGCGTGAGGCGCTCGGACGGGTGGTGGACCTGGTCAAGGAGCGGGAGGCAGCCGGATACGTCTACGAGGCCGCGGAGGCCTCCTTCGAACTCCTGCTGCGCGACGAGGTGACCGGCCGGCAGCGGTTCTACACCCTCGAATCCTGGCGCGTCATCGTCGAGCAGCGTCCGGGCGGCGAGGTGGCCAGCGAGGCGACGGTGAAGCTCACCTCGCACGGCGAACGCCACGTCGCGACGGCGGAGGGGAACGGACCGGTCAACGCTCTCGACACGGCACTGCGCAACGCGCTGGAGAAGGCGTATCCGGGGTTGGCCGATCTGGACCTGGTGGACTACAAGGTTCGGATCCTCGACGGCAAGCAGGGGACCGGCGCGGTGACCCGGGTCCTGCTGGGAACCAGCGACGGCCGCGAGCGCTGGGACACGATCGGCGTGGACGAGAACATCATCGCAGCCTCCTGGGCGGCCCTGGAGGACGCTGTCGACTACGGACTGCGGCGGCAGGGGGAGAGCCCGGACCCGGTCGCGCCCTGACGCCGGGCCCCACCCCCGGGCGGGCCGCGCCCGGGGGTGGGGCCCGGCGTATCGCCCGCGGAGCAGCCCGCCGCCGCGGGCCGGTCCGCCGGCTACGTGCGGTCAGTCCTGCGGGATCTCCTCCCACCACTGGCACCACCAGTCGCCGCCGACCAGAACGCGCAGCTTCGGGTGCCAGCAGTAGGCGATGTCCTTGTCGGTGTCCAGGTAGTACAGGCAGTTGTCGCACCGCTCGTCGCCGTTGGGTTTACCCCGCAGGATCGCGTCTTCGGCCAGGTGGCCCAGTTTGACGCTCAGCTCCTCGTCGATCGGCTTCGGCTCGGGTGCGCCGACGTCGTAGACGGGGGTGGTGTCGGTCTCGCTCACCGTCTTCCTTTCCTTTCTTCTGCCGGTCCTCTGCCGGGTAGCTTGCCGGGTAGCTCCGCGGTGATGTCGGCCGTCCGCGTCGGCTCTGGTCAGTACAGGACAGCGGGACCGGGTGGCCGCCATCCGCTGGTGGACCAGGCGGTGGACCAGGCGGTGGACCAGGCGCGGATTCTGGCCTGATTCTCGGTCACTCGTCACCGTTCTGGCGAACCTGATCAGGCCCCGGCCGTGGTCATGTCGGTCATACAAGTCATACCCGCGGCGTGGCGGGGCCGCCCACCGGCCGGTCGTGTCAGCGCCTTCCGCGGGCTCGGTACGGTTTGGGGGTGCGTATCGCGAGGTTTACCGATGGTTCGGAGCCTGGGTTCGGGGTCGTGGAGGGGTCGATCGAGGCGGGTACGGCCGTGATCCGCGGCATCACCCCGCATCCGTTCGGTCCGTTCTCCTTCACCGGCGTCCGCCGGGGGCTCGGCGACGTGCGGCTGCTCGCTCCCGTGCTGCCGAGCAAGGTGCTCTGCGTGGGCAAGAACTATGCCGACCATGTCCAGGAGATGGGCGGTGACACCCCGCCGCAGCGTCCGATCCTCTTCCTCAAGCCCTCCACCAGTGTCGCCGGCCCGGGCGATCCGATCATCCTTCCGTCGGACAGCGAGCGGGTCGACTTCGAGGGCGAGCTGGCGATCGTCATCGGCCGGCTGTGCCGTGACGTCCCGGTGGAACGGGCCTTCGAGGTGGTGCTCGGCTACACCTGCGCCAATGACGTGACCGCTCGCGATCAGCAGAAGGCGGACGGCCAGTGGACCCGGGCCAAGGGCCATGACGCCTTCTGCCCCCTCGGTCCCTGGATCGAGACGGATCTCGACCCGGCGGATCTGCCCATCCGCACCACCCTGGACGGCGAACTGCGCCAGAGCTCCCGAACCGGCCTGCTGCTGCGCGACGTCCCCTCGTTGATCGCCTACCTGTCGTCGGCCATGACGCTGCTACCCGGCGACGTGCTGCTGACCGGAACGCCCGCGGGCGTGGGGCCGATGTCACCGGGGCAGACGGTGGCGGTGACAGTCGAGGGCATCGGGACGCTCACTAACCCGGTGACGGCTCGCTAGCGCCCGCGGTGCGATCCTCCGCCGGGTGGCCGTGGATCGGGTGGCTGCCGGTCGTTCCCGATGCCCCAGCCACGGGACGTGACGGGGATGACCGGCGTACATCGGCACCCCGGCGCGCTGATGTGCCCTCTGCATGAGGTACAGTAGGCAGCGCCCGGACAGGGCCCATGGGGTATGGGGTAATTGGCAGCCCAACGGATTCTGGCTCCGTTAGTCTAGGTTCGAGTCCTGGTACCCCAGCTGCACCAGATCTACCGCTCGGTTGAAACTGGCCGCTATGCTGTATAGTGTGACACGGCTGTATGGTGTGATACGCGCGTAAGCGCGTAAGTAAGAACCAGAGTCTTGGCCCCGTCGTCTAGCGGCCCAGGACGCCGCCCTCTCAAGGCGGTAGCGCCGGTTCGAATCCGGTCGGGGCTACACAGTGATTTTATCTTTGATTCTTCGCAGAGGGTGAGAGATGCGCCCTCGCACCAAGACCATCGATGGCCCCCGGATTCCTCTCCGGGGGCCATCGTCATGTCGGGCGCGATCCGGGCCTACCGCACAACCTCGAACCGCAGCATGGCCGCGGGGTGGCGGGCCATCGTGCACGCGCGGCAGCCGCAGGACGCCGGGCCTCCGCGGCCGTGGACCACTTCGATCTCGGTGTCCGGGGTCGAGGCCACCAGGCGCAGCTGGGGGCGCGCGGCTCGGGCCATGACGGCGGTCAGCGCGGGATCGTCGGTGGCACCCGGCTGCGGCGGGCCGATCCGACCCGCGGTCGACGGGGCGATCGCGGAAGCGGTCGAGGCTGTCAGGGCCACTGAGGGCACGGTGTCCTCCTCCATGGGGGGCCGTCTCGGGGCCACCCCGCGGACCACAGCCTGGCGGGGAGAGCGAGGTCCGCGCCATGCTCCGTTGAGCCCGGTACCAGGTGGTGCAGATGGCCTAGTCAAACCTGGGCACTGTCGCCATGCGACACCACCCTTGACAACCATGGTGCTCCAGCACCGGATCGGTACAAACTTGCGCGGATGTCCACCGTCAGTCCATCGACACCCGAACGCGCACGGCGTCGGCATGGTAGTGCGCATGTGGGGCGCGCCGCCCGCCATGCTGGTCGGCTGCGTCCGCCGGGATCGGCACCGGAGCAGGTGGACGTCCTGCCGGGAGTTGCCCGGCGCATCACCTCGCTGCTTCCCCAGGGCCGCGGTCTGCCCATCGAGGACTGGACAGCCCGTCACACGTTGATGTGCCTGGTGCTGGCGATGCACCCGCCGGTCATCGTCTGTTACGCGATCTGGCGCGACCTGAGCCTCGTGCACGGCTTTCTGGCGGCCAGTCTGCCGGCGCTGCTGTTCGCCTCCGCGGTGGTGCCCGGCCGCCGTCGGGTCCGTGCCCTGGCCGCCAGCCTCGGGCTGTTGTGCTGTTCGGTCGTCCTCGTCCATCTCTCGGGCGGCCTCACCCCGATGTACTTTCACTTCTTCGTGGTCGTCGCATTGATCGCGCTCTACGAGGAGTGGACCGTCTACCTGCTGGCGATCGCCTTCGTGTTCGTCGCCAATCTGGCGATCGGCAACATCATCTCGGCCGACGGGGAGTTGCTGGACAACGCCTGGCTGGTGGCCGGCCTGCACGCCGGCTTCATCTTCGCCCTTGCCTGCGCACAGATGGTCTTCTGGCACTACAACGAGCAGTCCCGCCGCCGGGTGGAGCACTACCGGCAGCAGCTCTACGAGGGTCAGCAGAGCCTGATGGCCCGGTTGGAGGAGACCGACAGGATCCGCAGCGACCTGGTTGCGACGGTGTCGCACGAGTTCCGCACGCCACTGACCGGTATCCGCGGAAACCTGCTGACCATCAAGCGCCGTCGCGACCGGCTCTCGGACACCCAGCTCGACGATCTGCTCGATGCGGCGGTGAACTACTCCGATCGCCTCTCCCGCCTGCTGGAGAACATGCTCACGGCCGCCACGGCCACCGGCACGGACGAGACCACCATCGCCGATCTGCCGGAGGTCGTCCGGCACGTGCTCGCCACGCTCTCGTACGCCGGGTCGCCAAGCAGCGTGACGGTGGATCTTCCGCCAGAGCTGCCGGTGCGGATGGCCCGGCAGGCCCTCATCCAGGTGGTCGCGAACCTCGTCGACAACGCGCTGGTGCACTCCTGGCCGGGAGCGCCGGTACGGCTCATCGCCGGCCGGGTGGGCGACGAGGTCGTCCTGCGCGTCCGCAATCCCGGGCCCGATCTCGACCCCGACACCATCCGCCAGCTCTTCGAACCGTTCACCCAGCGGGACAGCACGGCGACCCGCCCCACGGACGGGGCCGGCATGGGGCTCTATGTCGTGCGACGCCTCGTCGAGGTACACGGGGGACGGCTGCGGATGTCCTCGGAGAACGGCGAGATCATCGTCGAGGTGGACCTGTGGGCGGCGACCAGCCTGGCGGCGCTCGCGCCGGAGCCTGAGGCGGAACTGCCGGTTCCGATGCCCCTGCCGCGCAGTATCCGGGTTGACGAGGAGCCGGGTAAGCCACGGCTTACCGGCGGGCCACTCGCTGGTTCCCGGGACGACATCCGCTCGTTGCCCATGGACCGTTTCGGCTGAGCGGGGCGGGAAGACCGTTCCCCGCGCCGGGCTGATCCCCGCGCCGGGCTGATCCCCGCGCCGGGCTGATCCCCGCGCCGGGCTGATCCCCGTGCCGGGAAGGCGCCGGGACCTGCCCCGCCGGCGGCCCGATGGTCAGGCGTTCAGGTCCTGGCCGTCGATGTCGATGTCGATGTGGGGGTCGGGGCCGGGGCGGACGCTGGGGGCTTGGTGCAGGCCAGGGTCAACGTCACCGTCGTGGAATGGCGTGGACGCTGTCCGGTGGGGGAGTACGCCGACACCTTGCTGGTCTCGCTGTTGCTGCATGACCCGTTGACCGCGGTGGAGGTGAAACCGGCGAGGGTGAGCTGCCACTTGGCGTCCGACTCGGTCATTCCGATGACGCCGGGTACCTGCGCGCAATCCTCAACCTGCAGGTTAATCGTGGCTGTTTTGGCAATCTTCCCCGACTTCGGGGACTGGTGCGCGACGGTGTCGACCGCACCGGCGCCGTAGCACCCGAAGGCCTTACTGAGGTTCGTGAAGCCCGCCGATTTCAGGGTGTTCTCCGCCGTGGTGAACGAGCTGCCCTCGGTGTTGGGAACGGTCGCCGTGCCGTCGTCGGTGGGTGACGGGGACGGGCTGCTCCGCGCCGTCGGGCTGTTCGTCGGCGTGGCCCCCGTGGGGCTGGCCGCAGGCGCCGTGCCGGCGCCGGGAGAGGGAGATCCCTTCGCGCTGGGCCGCGGGGTCGCCCCGCCCCCGGAGAGGCTCGTCGGGTTGACCCCAACGGCCACGCCCGGAGCGGCTCCGCTGGTTCCGAAGCCGGAACCGCCCGAGGCCGCCGCAGCGGACACCCCGCCGGGACCGTCCGCGCTCAGTTCCGCGCCGGTGCCCCCGCTGGAGGCGAGCGCCCAGCCGCCGGCACCGGCGACGAGGGCGACGACAAGGCCCGCACCCGCCGCGATCCGGCTACGCCGCCGCCGGTCGGCAGCCGCCCGCGAGGCGGCCGCGGCCCCACCGATCGGGGGGCCGGGTTGGTGGTTCGCCGGGATCGCCGACATGACTGTGTTCGTGTCCGCGGCCGGGGCGTCGGAGCGGGCCGGGACCCGCAGCGCCGGCTGCATGCCGGTCGGGGCGTCACCGTCCCACCCTCCCCGGCCGCCGGTGGCCGGGGCCATCCGGGTGCGCTCGACGCCGCCCTCCCGTCCACCGGCCTGCGTGCCACCGGCCTGCGTGGTGGTGGTCAGCGGACTGCCCGCGATCTGCGTGTGCTCCAGGTCGGACCAGGCGGCTGCGCCGACCGCGCCGCCCGCCCCGACCACGCATCCCGCGCCCCCCGCCGCGGCCACGGCGGCGGAGCGCACCACGCGCTGCGTTCCCGTGGCGGGGGAATGATCCGCGCTTCGGGCCGCGGACGCGCCGGCGAGTGCGGAGAGCTGGATTCGGTTGTCATGCTCGGCATGGCTGCCTGGCCTGGACGCGTAGCCGCCCCCCCAACGGCTGGCCTCGAGCGCCTCGACCAGGTCCTCGGCCGCGTCGGCGGCGCTCACGGGCCGCCCCCTCGGGGACTTGGCGAGCATTCCGGCCAGCACACCCCACACCGGCGCCGGCACACCCTGGATGGGCTGGGGCTGTTTTTCGCGGTGCGCCTGCAGGAGCTCGGCCGGGTTGGGGGAGTCGAACGGCGGCGAACCCGCGAGAAGCTCGTACAGCACGACTCCCGCCGAGTACACGTCCGCTGCCGGGGTGGGTGGCGCGCCCGTGCTCAGCTCGGGAGCCATGTAGAGCGGGGTCCCGATCGGCCCGGTGACGCTGGTCCGGGACGAACCATTGATCATCTGGGCGATCCCGAAGTCGGTCAGGCGCACGATCGGATGAGCCGGATCGGAAGTGTCGATGAGTATGTTCTCGGGTTTGACGTCCCGGTGGACGACGCCGGCGGCGTGCACGCTGTCGAGCGCCCACAGGGTGCCGACGACGAGCCGGACCGCCTCCTCCACCGGTCGAGGCCCGAACTCGCGCAGATGGGTCCGCAGGTCGGGACCGTCAACCAGATCCATGACTATGGCGAGCACGTCGGGTTCGTTCACCAGATCGCGTACGGCGACGAGATCCGGGCTGTCGAGGTCGATCAGAAGGTCCCATTCACGCAGGAAGCGCTCCACGATCTCGGGATCGTCGGCGAGCTCGGGGCGCAGCACCTTGATGGCCACGGGAGCACCGTCCGAGACGGCGGCGCCCCGCCAGACCTGGCCGGTCGTACCCTGCCCGAGTATCTCGTGCAGCACGTACCGCGAACCCAGTTTGCGCACCGCGCGTTGTCCCCTTCTTTGGCGCCGCCCGGGGCGGCCGAACCTACGACGGCGCCGCTGCGGGCGGCGGCGGCCCGTGGGCGGAGCCCGCAGCGTCATCCGGACGAGCGCACCAGTGCGCGGGCGAGCTGTATCGCTTGCACTAGATGCCAATACCCGCATGGGTCATCCGGCCTACTGTTCCGATCATCCGAGACGGACGACTCGAACAGGCTACGACGTAGGGCGGCGAAGCCGCGCGGCGGGGGATACCCCTGCGCGGTGGAGCCGCCGCCCGCCACCGGCAGATGTAGCCCGGGCAGTCGCGGGCGTGGGGTCCGAATGGGGGATTCAAAATGGCGAATGGCAAGAACGGCCGACGAAAAGGTCCGGTCGCGTGTTTTGTGGCCGGGGAAAAGTTGCGGTGGTCCACCGGTTGGTGGCCGACGTCCGGTGGCCGGCGGTTGGTGGCGGGTGGATGCAGGCGAGTGGATATAGACGAGTGGTGTGTCAGCCGACGGCCGGTGTCGAGAGCCGGGCCGCCGCGGCGAGGACCGCCGCGCGGTGCCGGCGCCCCGGCGACCGGGTGAGCCGCTCCACCGGTCCCGACAGGGACACTGCCGCGATCACCGTTCCCGTGCCATCGTGCACCGGGGCGGACACGGACGCCAACCCCCTCTCGCGTTCCCCGATGCTCTCCGCCCAGCCACGATCGCGCACCCGGCGGAGGACAGCTTCGTCGAACAGGGCTCCGGCGAGCAGTTCCGGCTCGGGATGCGCCGCGAAGGCGAGGAGGACCTGAGCACCGGACCCCGCGGTCATCGGGAGTGCGGCGCCGACGGGCACGGTGTCGCGCAGGCCGCTGGCGCGTTCGGAGGCGGCGACGCAGTGGCGCAGGGCCCCGCGCCGCACATAGAGCTGGGCACTTTCTCCGGTCACCTCACGAAGCTCGGCGAGAACCCGGCCGGCCCGATCCAGCAGGTCCCACGGCAAGGGGGTCGGGGTCCCCGCGGCGAGCCGCGGCCCGGAGACGAAGCGGCCGTCGGCGGTCCGGCCGAGCAGGCGGTGGACCTCGAGAGCCTGTGCCAGCCGATGCGCCGTCGCGCGGGTGAGCCCGGTTCGGGCCACCAGATCAGCCAGTGACGCCGGTCCCGCCTCGACGGCGGTCAGCACGAGGGCTGCTTTGTCCAGGACTCCGACTCCGCTAAGCTGTTTCACACATTGATACTGTCATCCCACATCATGAGACAACAAGCTGTGGGAGAGGGAAACTCATCACCACGCCAGAAGAGGGGAGAATGGGTTGCCCATGGGGCGCACACTTGCGGAAAAGGTCTGGGACGCCCACGTGGTGCGGCGCGCCGACGGTGAACCGGATCTGCTGTACATCGATCTGCACCTGGTTCACGAGGTCACCTCGCCGCAGGCGTTCGAGGCCCTGCGGCTGGCCGGGCGGCCCGTGCGGCGTCCGGAGCTGACCCTCGCTACCGAGGATCACAACGTCCCCACCACCGACACGCTGGCGCCGATCGCCGATCCGATCTCGGCGGCCCAGGTGGAGGCGCTGCGGAAGAACTGCGCCGAGTTCGGCGTGCGGCTGTACCCGATGAACGACCCGGGCCAGGGCATCGTGCACGTCGTCGGCCCCCAGCTCGGGCTGTCCCAGCCCGGCATGACGATCGTCTGCGGTGACAGCCACACCTCCACCCATGGCGCGTTCGGGGCGCTGGCCTTCGGGATCGGCACCAGCCAGGTCGAGCACGTCCTCGCGACCCAGACGCTGCCGCAGCGCAGGCCGAAGACGATGGCGATCACCGTGGCGGGCGACCTGCCCGTCGGGGTCAGCGCGAAGGATCTCATCCTGGCGATCATTGCGCGGATCGGTACCGGCGGTGGTGCCGGCCACGTCATCGAGTACCGCGGTGCGGCGATCCGGGCCCTGTCGATGGAGGGCCGGATGACGGTCTGCAACATGTCCATCGAGGCCGGCGCGCGCGCCGGGATGATTGCGCCCGACGACGTCACGTTCGAGTATCTCGCCGGGCGGCCGCGTGTCGCCACCGGTGCTGCCTGGGAGGAAGCGGTGGCCTACTGGCGCACCCTCGCCTCCGACTCCGACGCGGTCTTCGACCGGGAGGTCGTGATCGATGCCGCGAGCCTCACGCCCTACGTCACCTGGGGAACCAACCCGGGCCAGGCCGCACCGCTCGGATCGCTGGTTCCCGCGCCCGCCGACTACCCGGACGCGGCCGCGCGGGCCTCGGTCGAACGAGCGCTGACCTACATGGGCCTCACCCCCGGCACCCCGTTGTCCGACGTCACCGTCGACACGGTGTTCATCGGATCGTGCACCAACGGGCGCCTGAGTGACCTGCGCGCCGCCGCCGACGTGCTGCGCGGCCGGCGGGTGAGCGAGGGGGTCCGGGTCCTGATCGTTCCCGGCTCCATGGCGGTGAAGGCGCAGGCCGAGGCGGAGGGGCTCGACGAGGTCTTCCGAGCGGCGGGAGCGCAGTGGCGCAGCGCCGGCTGTTCGATGTGCCTCGGCATGAACCCCGACACGCTTCGGCCCGGCGAGCGCAGTGCCTCGACGTCGAACCGCAACTTCGAGGGCCGGCAGGGGCCGGGTGGGCGCACCCATCTCGTCTCGCCCGCGGTCGCCGCGGCCACCGCCGTGACCGGTCGGCTGACCGCTCCGGCGGATCTGTAGCGCGCCCGGCGTGGATCGTCGGTCCACGCACGACGGCGACCGTCGTTCATCCACGACTTCTTTGAGAGGGGAGCGTTTCCGCGATGGAGGCGTTCACGATTCACACCGGGCGCGCGGTGCCGCTGCGCCGCAGCGACGTCGACACCGATCAGATCATTCCAAGTGAGTGGCTCAAGCGGATCGAGCGGACGGGATTTGGCGCCGGCCTGTTCGCGCAGTGGCGCGCCGACGACGGCTTCGTGCTGAACGAACCAGCGTACGCCGCGGCGTCGATCCTGCTGGCCGGCTCGGACTTCGGCACCGGTTCCTCGCGGGAGCACGCCGTCTGGGCGCTGCAGGACTACGGGTTCCGTGCCGTGCTCTCGCCCCGGTTCGCGGACATCTTCCGCGGCAACGCCCTCGGCAACGGCCTGTTGCCGGTGCAGCTGTCGGCTGAGACGGTCGAGGCACTCACGTCCGCGGTCGAGGCCGATCCCACGATCGAGATCACTGTCGATCTCGTCGCGCGCGAGGTCCGGGGCGCGGGGCTGGTGGCCACCTTCGACCTCGACGACTTCACCCGCTGGCGGTTGATGGAGGGGCTCGACGACGTCGGGCTGACCCTTCGCTACGAAGATATGATCACCTCTTTCGAGGCCGGTCGGCCCGCCTGGTCGCCGACCACCGCCTAACGCCCGGGGCTGTCACCCGGCCACCGGCGTCCGGGTGCGCCGGTTCCCGAGCACCGCACCATCCGCGGGGACGGAGTCGGATCCGCTCTCGGTCGGGGGTTCACGGTGGTGCGTGTCGGATCTCACATTCAGGAAGGTGGGATGGGTGGCGGGTGCGCCGGGGGGGCGTTCCCCATCTCTGTGGGGATGAAGCGACTGTCGCGGCCGGCTTCCGGGTAGCTACCCATCGGAGTGGCATCAGCGATGTCGGGGGCATCCGGCTACCAAAGGGTGACATTGCGCCCAAACCAGAAGGCAATTCTCGCTACTGAACGTAATTAATCTGCCGAACGGGCTATGTCGCCCGGACCCTACGCATCCCGTCGCCCACCGGAGCGAACCCGTTGACGTGCGGGTTTGTGTGACGCGACACGCTCACGGGAATTGCCCTCGACAGTGGAGATGCCTACGGTGCAGCGCAGTGTGATGCCCGATCTGCTCCCCACCCCGCGCCCGCGGGGGGCGTCCGGAGGTTGTTGTGAACAAGTCCCAGTTGGTTGACCGCATCGCCCAGCAGATCGAGGGCGGGCGGTCGAACGCCACCAAGGCCGTCGACGCGGTGTTCGACGCCATTCAGGAGGCCGTCGCGAGCGGAGAGAAGGTGACCATCACCGGCTTCGGCGTGTTCGAGCGGGTGGAACGGGCCGCCCGCACAGGTCGTAACCCGGCGACGGGTGAGCCCGTGCACGTCGCTGCCTCGGTCGTGCCGAAGTTCCGGCCCGGCTCCGAGTTCAAGTCGAGCGTCTCGGCGAGCAACGACTGACCATCGGTGCGGGCGCCGGGCTTACCGGTGCCCGCGCCGCATGGCGTCGGCCATCAGGTCGTGCTGGTAGTCCGACAGGCGAACGTCGTCCGGCCCGGTCGTGCGTCGTTCCCAGCGGCCGTCGGACTGCAGCACCCAGGCGGACACCTCGTCGGAGAACGCATGGTCGAGCATCTGCCGCAGGGTGTCTCGCCGGTCCGGGTGCGGGACGCGCACGAGTGCCTCGATACGGCGGTCGAGATTGCGGTGCATCATGTCCGCGCTGCCGATCCAGAACTCGCCAGACGAGGTGAACTCGAGGACCCGGCTGTGCTCCAGGAACCGCCCCAGGATCGAGCGCACGTGGACCGTCTCCGACAGGCCCGGCACTCCGGGACGTAGGGCGCAGATCCCGCGGACCAGGCAGTGCACGGGTACCCCGGCGATGGAGGCGTGATACAGCGCGTCGATCACCTGTTCGTCGACAAGGCTGTTGACCTTGATGCGGATCCCGGACTCCCCGCCCCCCCGGGCAGCCTGGGCCTCGGCTTCGATCCGCTGCAGGATGCCGTCCCGCATGTGCTGCGGGGCGACCAACAGCGAGCGGTACTCCGTCTGTCGGCTGTAGCCGGTGAGGACGTTGAACAGGTCGGTGAGATCCGCGCCCACGCCCGGGTCGGCGGTCAGCAGCCCGAGGTCCTCGTAGAGCCGAGCGGTCTTGGGGTTGTAGTTGCCGGTACCCACATGGCAGTAGCGGCGCAGGCCGCCGCGTTCCTGGCGTACCACGAGGCAGGTCTTGCAGTGGGTCTTCAGGCCGATGAGACCGTAGACCACGTGGCAGCCGGCCCGTTCCAGCTCGCGGGCCCAGCGGATGTTGGCGCTCTCGTCGAACCGGGCCTTGATCTCGACGAGGACGACGACCTGCTTTCCCGCCTCGGCCGCGCCGATGAGGGCATCCACGATGGGGGAGTCCCCGGACGTGCGATAGAGCGTCTGCTTGATGGCGAGAACATGCGGATCGGCCGCCGCCTGCTCGATGAACCGCTGAACGGACGTGGTGAACGAGTCGTACGGGTGGTGGACGAGGATGTCGCCCTCCCGGAGCACGCTGAAGAAGTCCGGTGTCTCGCCGTCATCGGTCGTCAGCCGCCGATGTGTGATCGGGACCCGCGGCGTATCTTTCAGCTCCGGGCGGTCGAGGTCGTAGAGAGCCCACAGGGTCGACAGGTCGAGCAGGCCGGCGACCCGATGTACCTCGCGCTCGGTGATCTCCAGCTCCCGCATCAGCAGGGTGAGCAGATCATCATCGATGTCGGCGTCCACTTCCAGGCGGACGGCGGGACCGAACCGGCGCCGGGCGAGCTCGCGCTCCAGAGCCTGGAGCAGATCCTCCGCCTCGTCCTCCTCGACTTCGAGGTCGGCGTTGCGGGTGACCCGGAACAGATGGGAGTCGATCACTTCCATGCCCGGGAACAGCTGGGAGAGATGGGCAGCGATCACTTCCTCCAGCGGGACGAAGCATGCGCTCGCCTGGGGGGCCAGACCCCCCGGGACACCGGCCGTGTCGGTAGGCTCCACCGCTACGGGGACCAGCCGAGGAACGTTCTGGGGCACCTTCACCCGGGCGAAGCGGTCGACCTCCCCGCCCGGGTCACGGACCTGGACGGCCAGATTGAGCGACAGCCCGCTGATGTAGGGGAAGGGGTGCGCCGGATCGACGGCGAGGGGAGTGAGCACCGGGAAGATCTGTTCGTGGAAGTAGTGGTGCAGCTGATCACGCTGGGTCTCGGTCAGCTGGGGCCAGAACCGGATGCTGATCCCGGCATGGGCCAGCGACGGCCCCACCTCGTCGGTGAAGCATCGCGAATGCCGCCGGGTGACCTCGGCCGTCATCGTGCTGATGAGATCGAGTTGTTCCCGGGCGGTCAGCCCGTCGGCGGAGCGGACGGCCAGTCCCGTCGCCTCGCGTCGCATCAGCCCCGCGACCCGGACCATGTAGAACTCGTCCAGGTTGCTGGCGAAGATCGCTAGGAACTTCGCGCGCTCCAGCAGGGGCGTGGACACGTCCTCGGCGAGCGCGAGGACCCGGGCGTTGAAGTCGAGCCAGGACGCCTCCCGGTTGATGAAGCGGCCGGCGGGCAGGTCGGACGGCGCCGGCTGACGCGGCGCCTCCAGGGGCTCGAGCAGGCCACTGCGGGCCTTGCGCTGAGGCTGTTCAGGACGGGTCGCCATCAGCTCGCTCATGCCTGTAGATGGTGCCAGTCCCCGATGGACTCGGCAGCATCGATGTGGCATCTCTGGCAGCGGGGGCCGGGCGGGACCCGCATCGCCGGTCTGACCCCGATCCGGACACTGGCAGAGACCGCGCGGCACGCGAAGTATTCGCCTACTCTTTGTGATATAGCGATCACGCGCTACGGTGCCGAGAAGCGCCGTCGCGCTCGTTTGTACCTTATCGTGATGTAGCGGGCCGTTTCCGTGGTCCGGTCGGATCCCTCTGCCCCAGGCGGCCGACTGCCCCAGGCGGCCAGCACAGGGGGAGGAGGGCGGGACGAGGGATGCTCGTCGACGCCGCCGCGATCGCCGCGGGCCTGACCGCGACACTGAGTTGTGCCCGGGCCGGTCGCCGTCTCGGTCGAGTACGGGGCCGCTGGTTGGTGTGGCTGTCCTTCGCGCTGGCGACCTGGACGGTTGGACAGGCCGGATGGATGCTGCACCGCTGGGACGGGGCATCGGTCGGAGGGCGGACGGCGACGGATGCCGGGTATCTCACCGACGCCGGCCAACTCGCCATGCCGGTCCTCGCACTCGCCGCCTTCGCGGCTGTTCCCGCGGGTCGGGCGCGTCGATCACGACCGCGCGCGGGCGTGCTGGCGCCGGCAGGGATGGCCGGCCTCGCCGGGGGCACCCACCGCTGGCCGCCGAGTTCCTCGCGGCTCACCCGCGTCGCCGGGGCGGGCGGCGAGGGGGTGGCCGCCGCCTACCCGCGCGCCAGTCCGGCCACCGCGTTCGACGAGGTCATACTCGGCAACTCCCTGTTCCTGCTCGCCTGGTCCGGGGTGCTCGCCGGGATCGACGAAGTGGACTCCTCCCGCCCGCCGCAGCCGGTGGAGCATCTCCTCGCGGTTGCGCATCCGATCGTCGTGCTGCTATTGATCATCGCATTCCTGCACGTGGCAGGCTTCCGGCAACCGGTGGACCTGCCCGCCGTCGCGATCGCCGGAACCGGACTGGTGTGCCTCGCGGTCGCCGGCGTATGGATCGTTCAGCTCGACGGCAGGGATCCCACGATGACGGGTTCCTGCTCGGTCGCCGGTGCCCTGTTGATCGTCCTTGCGGCATCGCGTGCCGGCCGGGGGGACGGCCGGGAGAACGGCCGGGAGAACGGCCGGGAGGACGGCCGCCGGTCTCGCCGGTGGCCCGTTCACGGCGAACTGCTCGGATGGCTGTGGCCGGCGGTCCCCTATGTCGCCGCGGCCGTGGTCGCGGCGCTTCTGCTGGGGCGGGCCCACGGCGGAGTCATTCTCGATCCGGTCGAGATTATCGGGGGTGCGACGCTCGTCCTCACCGTCCTCGTCCGGCAGCTGACGACCCTGCGGGTGAGTCAGCGGTTGGCGAGCCGGGTCGGCGAGGCCGAGCACGAGGTGCGGCACTGGACATCCCATGACCCGTTGACCGAGCTGGCCAACCGCACCCTGTTCCACCAGCGGCTCACCGACGCCCTCGCCGCGAGCCGCCACGACGGCCGTGACGTGGCCGTCCTGTACTGCGACCTCGACGACTTCCGGGTCGTCAACGACAGCCTCGGGCACGCCGCAGGTGATCATCTGCTGCGCGCGGTCGGGCAACGGCTACGACACTGCGTAGGCACGTCGGACACCGTGGCGAGGCTCGGCTCCGACGAGTTCGCCGTGCTGTTGGACGGTGGGCGGGAACTGCCCGAGACCGTCGCCGAACGGGTCCTGGCCGCGCTGCGCCAGCCGGCGCAGGCCGCCGGTCACCTCTGGCCGGTCCGCGGGAGTGTGGGGCTGGTCGTCGCGTGCCGGACCCAGGAGACCACCGAGGCGCTGCTCCGGCGGGCCGACACGGCCGTCCACACGGCAAAACGAACGGGAAAGAACCGTCTGGTGGTCTACCGGCCCGGACTGTGCCCGCCCAGCGCCGGCACGCACCTCGCCGACGCCTTGGCCACCGCCCTGCGCAGGGGAGGACGGTCGGCCGGCTTCGACGTGCACTACCAGCCCATCGTGCGGCTGCGCGATCGCAGTCCGGTCGCCCTGGAGGCCCTCGCCCGATGGACGGAGCCGGGGCGTGGACCGGTGCCACCGGGCACCTTTGTCGCGGCCGCGGAGGACGGCGGCATCGTCGGCGCCCTCGACGACATGGTCCTCACCCAGGCCTGCGCGGAGGTCGCCGTGGCGTACCCGGCCTCGGCACTGCGGCTGCACGTGAACGTCTCAGCCAGCAGGATCGCCGACACCACGCTGCTCGACAGCGTCGCCCAGGCGCTGGCGGCCAGTCGGTTCGACCCGGGCAGGCTGGTGGTCGAGATCACCGAAACGAGCCGGATTGACGATCTGCGCGGCGCACGCGAGGTGTTGAACGAGGTTCGTGCGCTGGGGGTGGCGGTCGCGCTCGACGATGTCGGTGCCGGCCACAGCACATTGGCCGCCCTCCATCAACTGCCGGTGGACGTCGTGAAGCTCGATCGGACGCTGCTCGAACCACCGCCCAGGGACGGACACCGGGTGGCGACGATGCGTCGATCGATGATCAGTCTCGCGCACGCCCTCGGTGCCGTCGTCGTGGCCGAGGGCATCGAGCGGGAAGGACAGATCGCCGAGCTCGAGGAGCTGGGTTGCGAGCTGGGTCAGGGATACTTCTTCGCCCGACCTGGTCCGCTCGCGTCGCTCACGATCCGGCGCTGGGTTCCGCCTACGATCCCCGGTGGTACGGACAGCCCTGACTCCGCCGAGGTGCCCGATTCGCCGCCGGATCCGCCGGAGTCCTCCGCCACGAGCGGGGAGTGATACCCGGCGGTCAGCGCCGCCCTGGTGGCCCGGCCTACCCCCAGGTCCCGGGCCTGCGCCAGATCCGCCAGCGTGTCGACGTCACGTCGCAGTCCCGGTACCGAGCCACCGAGGGTTCCCGTCAGATCCACCGCTCCGGAGCGACGGTGCGTGGCGTGACTGTGTGGTCCGAATGCGGGCTGCAGGGTGGCGCCGGCCGACGCGGTCAGCAGAACGGTTCCCGTTCCGGTCGCGTCGGCGAGAACCGCTCGACGGTGCTGGCTCGCCTCGGACAGCGCCTGATGCAGCTCGGGGGGGCGCAGCGCGGGAAGGTCGGCGGAGAGGGCAGCCACCGCACGGGTGGGCCAGCGGGCCGAGGCCAGCGCGGCGCCGTGCACCAGAGCGGGATTGAGACCTCGGTCGGGTTCGTCCGGAATCACGACGAGCCGAGCACTCCTCGCAGCCGGGGAAAGATTCGGTTGATCTGCGCCAATATAGTGGGAATTGAGGAGAGTCGACAGGGCGTGGTCGGCCGTCCGATCGTTCGTTACGATCATCACGGCGCCGACCAGATCGGTCTCGGACTCAAGTACCGCCATCACCGTGTCCAAGGCCATCGCAAGGGCCAGCCGGCTCCGGTCGGGGCGGTCCAGCCGGGTCTTCGCCCGGGTGAGGTTCTTCAGCGGCAGCACGACCGTCCAGGACACTCCGTTTCGTGGGAGCCACACGAAGGCGACCATAGGCCATGCCGACCCCGCGGTGCGCCGGGTCCTGCGTGCGCGGGCTGAACGCCGGAGCCGTGGCGCGTCCCCGGCATGCGGCGCATCCTGCGTGGTACCCGCCAGATCGGCGTCTACGGTCAGAGTGAGGACGCGGCGGACGCGGCGCGATGCGAGGTGTCCAGCCGGCCGGGCGTCGATACCAGGCACGCGATCCATCCGGAGGGCACAATTATTGTCGATTCCCGCCACAAGGTAGAAAACGCCTCGATCGGTGGCGCCTTCCTCGTACCCATCGTCGGGGTCGCGATCACTCCCCCCGCTCGGCCGGACGTTTCCTGGGGAACCAGGTGAGACGGGCCGCGGTGCTTACGGCCGGGTCCTGGGGAAGTGTGTTCGCGAAGGTCCTCGCGGATGCCGGAGCACGGGTCAACCTGGTCGCCCGTGACCCTGAGATCGTCCGGGCGGTCAACACCCGCCAGGTCAATCCGCGCTATCTGCCGGCGATCCAGCTGCCGGACCGGGTGCGCGCGATGTCCGACGCGGGGGAGGCGCTGGCCGGCGCGGAGTTCGTGGTGCTGGCCGTACCGTCTCAGGCGCTGCGCTCCGTCCTCGCCGGATGGGCGCCCCTGATTGGGCCCGACGCCGTCTACGTCAGCCTGATGAAGGGGGTGGAGGTGGGCAGCCAGTTGCGGATGAGCGAGGTCATCACGCAGGTCACAGGCGTGTCGCCGGACCGGATCGCGGTGGTGAGCGGTCCGAATCTGGCGCCCGAGATCGCCGCCGAGCAGCCGGCGGCGACTGTGGTCGCCAGTACCTCGACGAGCACGGCGGAGGCCGTCCAGGCGGCGTGCTGGACGCCCTATTTCCGCCCCTACACCAACACCGACGTGATCGGCTGCGAGCTGGGCGGAGCGATCAAGAACGTCATCGCACTGGCTGCCGGCATGCTGGAGGGAATGGGCTTCGGCACCAACAGCCTCGCCTCGTTGATGACGCGCGGCCTGGCCGAGACCCTCCGACTCGGGGTCGCGCTGGGTGCCGATCCGATGACATTCGCGGGACTGGCGGGACTGGGGGATCTCGTGGCGACCTGCGGCTCCCCGCTCTCGCGCAACCGCACCTTCGGCGAGAAACTCGGGCGTGGCCTCACGCTCGCGCAGGTGGAGGCCGAACAGCAGCAGGTCGCCGAGGGGGTGCGCTCCTGCCGCCCCCTGCTCGCCATGGCCGATGACCTGGGCGTCGCCATGCCGATCACCCGCCAGGTCGAACGGGTCCTCTATGAGGGTCTTCCCCCGATGGAGGCCGTCAAGGATCTGATGAGTCGGGAGCCGGGCCCGGAGTACCGGCTCCGTCCCTGACCTGCGTGTCCCTGACCTGCATGCGCCTGGCCTGCACGCGCCTCACCTGCATGCGCCTGGCCCGGCAGCACCGTCGTTCCGGTCAGGTCGGGGCGTGGTCGGTGCCGGGGGCGAACCCACGGCCTGCGTGTCAATGAACGCTCCGATCGAGCGCAGCTTACCCACCGGGTCCTCGTAACCGCGTTCGAGGAAACGGGTCCCGCGGATGATGCTGGTGCCGTCGGCCACCAGCGCGGCCAGCACGTAGGCAAAGCCGGCGCGCAGGTCGGGGATCGCCAGATCACCGCCGGTGAGGGAGGTCGGCCCGCTCACGACCGCCGAATGCTCGAAGTCCCGGGACGCGAACCGGCAGGCCTTCCCACCGAGGCACAGGGTCGACAGGGCGATGTCGGCGCCCATCTCGGCCAGTTGTCTGGTGTATCCGAACCGGTCCTCGTAGATCGTCTCGTGGATCACGGAGGCACCCTTGGCCTGGGTGAGCAGGACGACCAGGGGCTGCTGCCAGTCGGTCATGAACCCGGGGTGTACGTCGGTCTGCACATGTGACGCGGTCAACGGCTGGGCCCGGAAGAAGGTCATGCCCCGCGGGGTGACCTCGAACTCGCCACCGAGCCGGCGGAGGTGGTTGAGGAAGGTCGCCAGATGTTCCTGGCGGGCACCGACCACCTCCACCCTGCCGTTGGTGGCCACCGCGGCCGAGGCGAAGGACGCGGCTTCGATGCGGTCGTGGATCGGGGCATGGGTGGCTCCCCGCAGTGCGTCGACCCCCTGCACCACGATCGTGCGGTCGACTTCCACGTCGACGAGGGCGCCCATCTGCTGCAGGAACATGATGAGGTCGATGACCTCCGGTTCCACCGCCGCATTCGAGATGACGGTCGTACCCTGCGCCCGGACCGCGGCCAGGAGCAGGTTCTCGGTCGCGCCGACACTCGGGAACGGCAGCGCGACATGGGTGCCGTGCAGACCCAGCGTCTTGACCTGGACGGAACGCAGCTGCTCGACGATCTCCGCACCCATGGCACGCAGGCCGGCGAGGTGGAAGTCGACGGGACGCTTGCCGATCCGGCAACCGCCGGGCAGCGGGATCACGGCTTCGCCGACGCGGTGCAGGAGCGGGCCCATCATCAGGATCGGTATCCGGTTGACCCCGGAGTAGGCCTCGGACAGCGACGCGTCGATGATCTTTTCGGTGGCGAGTCGCACAGTGTGCTCGTCCAGCCACTCCACCTGGGTGCCGAGTTCGGCGAGCATGCCCAGGACCACGTCGACCTCGGCGATCCGAGGCACCCGGGTCAGGGTGCACGGCTCTGGCGTGAGGAGGGTGGCGACGAGCAGCTTGGTGACCGAGTTCTTGGCCCCGGACGCTTCGACCGAGCCGGTGAGCGGAGCGCCGCCGACGATGCGATACCACCGTCGGTCCGTGCTGGTGGATGGTACCACTCCCGAGCTGTGCGCCCCCACGGGCTACCTCCACGGTGATGATGCGGATGCGTGACGTGCGTCAGGTCACGTGCGGCGGGGCGATTGAACCAGACGCCGCCGGCGCGGCCCGAGCCCGGCTCTCAGGCTGCTACCTACGGTGACGATAGCCGTGGTCTACCGGGCCGATCCCCGCGCCGAGCGGAAAGCCGCTGGCCAGGGCGCCACTGACGTAGGCCTTGGCGGCCTGTGCGGCCTCGACGTGACCACGCCCCTGCGCCAGGTGCGCGGCGATCGCGGAGGCCAGCGTGCATCCGGTGCCATGGGTGTGCCGCCGGTCCAGGCGGGGGCTTCGGAGGACGACCTCGGTGGTCCCGTCGGTGAGCAGGTCGACCGCGTCGCCGGGAAGATGCCCGCCCTTCACCAGCACCCAGCGCGGGCCCAGGGCGAGCATCGCCTCGGCGGCTCTGGGCAGGTCGGCGACGTCCAGCACCTCCACCCCGGTCAGCAGACGTACCTCGTCGAGGTTCGGTGTGGCGATGGTGGCGCGGGGCATGAGCTCCGTACGGACCACCTCGACCGCCTCCGGGGACAGCAGGGGGTCGCCGTGCTTGGAGACGCTGACCGGATCGACCACGACGGGTACGTCGAGCCGCGAGAGTTCGGCGGCGACCAGCGAGACCAGAGCCGCGGAGGAGAGCATCCCCGTCTTCACCGCGTCGACCCCGATGTCCGCCACGACCGCTCTGATCTGGGCTCGGACCGCTTCCGGAGGGAGATCCCACACACCATGGACGCCCAGGGAATTCTGTGCCGTCACCGCGACGATCGCACTCATGCCGTGGACGCCGAGGGCGAGCATCGTCTTGAGATCTGCCTGAATGCCCGCGCCGCCGCCAGAATCCGATCCGGCGATCGTCAGTACGCGGGGCGGGGCGGAGCTCGGTTCCGGCGGCGGCTCGCTCCGGATGCTCCGAGCGTTCACGTGTCTCCTATTCTTCGCTCTGGGTAGCTGCGTCGTGGTTGCCATCACAACCGGGTACCGAGCCGGCCAGCTGACCCCCACGATTGGGGTTCCGGATGAGGCCGGGCGACCCCTCGGTCGGTCCCTGTCGGCCGATCTGAGCAAATTCCTCGACCTCGGAGGCTCTCATCCGGGCCGTTTGCCTGTTACCTTCTGTCGGCCCGTAGTTCTGCTCGACGGGCTGTCGACGTCCGACGAGGGAGCGTCTGTGGTCCACGCGTACATCCTTATCCAGACCGAGGTCGGCAAGTCCTCCTCGGTTGCCAAGGAGATCGAGCAGATCCCCGGGGTCACCCAGGCCGAGGACGTCACCGGCCCCTATGACGTCATCGTCCGGGCGGAGGCGGCCACCGTCGATGACCTCGGGAAGATGGTCATGGCGAGAGTGCAGTCGGTCGACGGCATCACCCGCACGCTGACCTGCCCGGTCGTTCACTTCTGAGCTTCTCCGCCGCTGAAGCTCCTCCGTCCCGACGTGGGTCAGGTCGGCTCCGGGACGGGGGACCCGGTGGGCGCTCCCGGCTCCCGGCTCGCGCCCACCGCCGGGGCCGGGCCACCGGTGACGTCGGTGGCGCGCCAGAATCGGGACATGGCCACCGGTGGTGAGCAAGCCGAGCGGGGCCGACGCCCGGCACGGGGCGGGCGCCGGCCGGGGCGGTCATGTCGGTATCCGGTGTTCGTCGCCTCGTGGGTCCTGCTCGCGCTGGTCGGATGCGGCGGTCCCGGATCGATTCGGCTGACCAACGTGCCGATTCCCGCGGAGTCGGTCCGTTCGTCGTGCGTGGACCTGGTCCACGATCTTCCCCCGTCGCTCGGGGACGACCTCGACCGCCGGACACTGGACCCCCCACAGGCCACGGCGGCGGCCTACGGCGCGGCGCCGGTGGTGCTCACCTGCGGCGCGCCCGGTCTTCCGGCAAGCTACCGTCCCGATGCGATGCTGTCCGTCGTGGACGATGTGGGGTGGTTCGCCGAGAACCTGGGCGGCACGACGGTGCGCTATTCCACCCCCACGCGGCAGCCCCAGGTGGTTCTCACCCTGCCCGCCGACGTGCAGGCGTTCGAGGTACTCGTCTCGGTCGCCCCCGCCGTGCGGGCGCACAGCAGGTCGACGACATCCTGAGACGAGCTCCCGGCCATTCCCGCCCGGCGGAACGCCTCCACGCCGTCACGGGCCCGGGTGGCGCAGGTGCCGGGCGGTCAGCGCAGCCCCGCTCCGTCGCGCAGGGCCAGCCTGACGAGCCGGTCCACCAACTGCGGATAGGTGACCCCGCTCGCCTCCCACATCCGCGGGAACATCGAGGTAGGGGTGAAACCGGGCATCGTGTTGACCTCGTTGATGATCACATGGTCGTCGGCCGTGACAAACATGTCAACCCGCGCGAGCCCGGCGCAGTCCAGGGCCTCGAACGCCGCGATCGCCACTCCCCGGACCTCCTCCCGTACCGCGTGGGACAGGTTGGCCGGGACGTCGAAGTGGGTGGCGTCGGACATGTACTTGGCCTCGAAGTCGTAGAAGCCGGCCGAAGACGTGACGGTGATCTCGGCGGGCACACTCGCCTCGGCACCGGGGCCGTCTAGAATTCCGAGGACCCCGCACTCGATCTCGCGGCCGACGATCGCCGACTCCACCAGGACCTTGGGGTCGCTGGCGCGGGCTGCCTTGATCGCGGTGTCCAGGTCCGCCCAGGCCTCGACCCGGCTGATCCCGATACTCGACCCGCCGCGCGCGGGCTTCACGAAGACGGGCAGCCCCAGCCGTTCCTGGTCGGCCCCGGTGAGTGTGTCACCGGCTCGCAGGACGGCGTAGGAGCCGACGGGAAGGCCGGCGGCCCGCAGCAGTGCCTTCATGTGTTGCTTGTCCATGGCGGCCGCGCTGGCGAACACCCCGGAGCCGACGTAGGGCAGGCCGGCCATCTCCAGGAGACCCTGGACCGTCCCATCCTCCCCAAAGGGGCCGTGGAGCAGCGGGAAGACCACATCGATGTCCCCGGGAATGTCGCTGCTCCCGAGAGCGTCGCTGCTCCCGAGGGTGTTCCTGACAGAGTCGAGGCCGCCGCGGGGGCGGCACGGCAACAGACCGGGCGTCGTCGGATCCGCGGCCAGGACGACGCTCTCACCGTGGGCCGCGACGACGGCGGGCAGTCGGTCTCCCGTCACCGCGAGGGCGGTCGGGTCGTCCGGCAGCACGACCCAGCGGCCATGTGTGTCGATGCCGACGGGGACGACGTCGTAGACGTCACGATCCAGGGCTCGCAGTACACCGCTGGCCGATATACAGGAGATCGCGTGCTCGGTGCTGCGGCCACCGAACAGGAGGGCGAGCCGAATCCGACGCCTGGAGCCTGCCATGCCGGGACACTAACGGATCGGCGTCGGTGACCGGCAGCGTACCCGACGTGGATGTGGCCGCGCTCCGCCTCGACCTCCACGGGAGGCCTGTGTCCGGTGACGCCCCGTCCGGCCGGAGTAACGTCCGGCCCGGAGGGCTCAGGCGCGAGAGACCTTGCCCGCCTTGATGCAGGAAGCGCAGACGTTCAGCCGCTTGGGGGTCCCGCCCACGACCGTGCGCACGGTCTGGATGTTGGGGTTCCACCGACGGCGCGTGCGTCGGTGGGAGTGGGAGACCGACATACCGAAGCCCGGCCCCTTGCCGCAGACGTCACACACCGAAGACACGAGAAACACTCCGTCGAAGTAGTAGCCGAAGTCGAAGTAGTACTGGTCCCGGTAGGCGTGCCCGGGACGTCAGGGGAGTCAGAACCAGAATCGTACGCAACCCGCGACCCTGACGGCGCCGCCGGGGGACGCGCGCAGTGGCGGCCCGCTTGAGGTTACCCCACCTTCTGTGGTCCAGTTCTGTGGTCCAGATGATGCGGCGGGAGCCGGTGGGTCTCGGTACTGTCGGTGCTCCGGTGCACTATCGGTAATGTGGTCGACCTCGACACGCCCCTGAAGGCCCTCGTCGGCGCGCGTGCCGCCGCCCTCCTGGCCGATGGTCTGGAGTTGAGGCTGGTCGGTGATCTGCTGGGGCACCTGCCCCGCCGGTACCATGAGAGAGGCGAGCTGACGGACCTCGCGGACCTCGTCGTCGGTGAGACGGTTACGGTCCAGGCCCGGGTCGAGAAGACGGAACGCCGCCCGATGCGCGGCACCCGGAAGTCGATGGTGCGCGTGACGGTGACGGACGGCCGGCATTCACTGTCGCTGACCTTCTTCAATCAGAGCTGGCGGGAGCGTGACCTACGTCCCGGGACGACCGCGCTGTTCGCCGGCAAGGTCGACGAGTTCCGCGGGCAGCGTCAGCTGACCAACCCGGAGGTCCAGCTCCTCGAACCCGAGGAGAGCGGGGAAGCCGTCAGCGGTGCGCCGTTCGCGAACGCGCTGGTTCCGATCTACCCCGCCTCCGCCAAGGTGCCGAGCTGGACGCTGGCGAGGTGCGTCCGGCTGGCGTTGGACTCTCTCGATCCCGTCGAGGATCCGTTGCCGGACGATCTCCGCAGCCGGTACCGCCTGCCCGCTCTGGCCGAGGCCTTCCGGCTGGTTCACCAGCCCGCGAACCGTGGTGAGATCGCCTCCGGTCGTCGGCGCCTCACCTGGGATGAGGCTCTGGTGTTGCAGGTGGCGTTGGCCCAGCGGCGTCGTGAGGTGGAGGCGCTGGCGACAACACCCCGGCCGCAGCGTCCGGATGGTCTGCTGGCGGCGTTCGATGCCGATCTGCCCTTCCCCCTCACGACGGGCCAGCGCGAGGTGGGGAAGACGATCGCAGCCGAGATCGGTCGGCCCGTTCCGATGCATCGACTGCTACAGGGAGAGGTGGGTTCGGGCAAGACACTGGTCGCCCTGCGGGCGATGCTCACTGTGGTCGACACGGGCGGCCAGGCGGTACTCCTGGCGCCCACCGAAACTCTTGCCGCTCAGCACAGCCGAAGCCTCCGGGAGATGCTCGGCGATCTGGCCCGGGCAGGGGAACTAGGAGCCGATCATCGGGCCACGCGGGTGACGCTGGTCACCGGATCGATGGGAGGGCGTGCGCGGCGGGAGGCTCTGGCGGAGATCGCGGACGGTTCCACCGGTCTGGTGGTCGGTACTCATGCCCTGCTGCACGATGAGGTGATTTTTAACGATCTTGGTCTGATCGTCGTCGACGAACAGCATCGTTTCGGCGTCGAACAGCGGGACGCACTGCGAGCGCGTGGACGACGTCCTCCCCACCTTCTTGTGATGACCGCGACACCGATTCCCCGGACGGTCGCGATGACCGTGTTCGGTGATCTCGAAGTCTCCGAGCTCACCGAACTGCCAGCGGGACGCTCTCCCATCGGGACGTTCGTGGTGCCGGCGAGCCAGAGATCCTGGACGGATCGAATGTGGGGACGAATCCGCGACGAGGTGGCCGCCGGGCATCAGGCCTATGTCGTGTGTCCCCGGATCGGTGCGGGCGGGGAGGACGGGGGCGGGGAGGATGATCCCGCCGAATCCTCGGCTGCCGGTCCGGATTCGCGAGCGTCCCGACCAGCTGCGACAGTGTGTGAGGTGCTGCCCCTGTTGGTGGATGGCGAGTTTGCGGACCTCAGGGTTGAACCGCTGCACGGTCGTCTCGCACCCGGGCAACGGGAGGCCACCATGAACCGATTCGCGGCCGGCGAGGTCGACGTGCTGGTCGCCACCACCGTCATCGAGGTGGGAGTGAACGTACCGAACGCGACAGTGATGGTCGTCCTGGACGCGGACAGGTTCGGCGTGTCCCAGCTGCACCAGCTGCGCGGGAGGGTCGGCCGGGGCACCGCGCCCGGCTGGTGTCTTCTGCATACAGCGGCCGAGCCGGGATCCCCCGCCTGGGAGCGGCTCAGCGCGGTCGCCGCCACCAGCGACGGGGCGAAGCTGGCCCGTCTCGACCTCGCGCAGCGTCGAGAGGGCGATGTGCTCGGGGCCGCCCAGTCCGGCGGACGACGATCCCTGAAGCTCCTGGAACTTCTTCGTGATGAGGACCTGATCCGCGACGCACGCGAGGAGGCCGGTCGCCTGGTTGACGACGACCCCGGGTTGGACCGGCATCCCGCACTGCGCCGGCTGCTCGACGCGGTTCTCGACGACACCAGTGTCGCCTTCCTCGAGAAGGGATGACCGGGTGGCCCGATGACGCGCATCATCAGTGGAACCGCGGGTGGTCGGCGGCTCGTGGTTCCACCCGGAACGACCACCCGTCCGACCTCGGAACGTGCCCGTGAGGGGTTGTTCAACACCTTGTCGACCTGTCTGGATCTGCGGGGTGCTCGGATTGCCGATCTTTATGCCGGGTCTGGTGCGGTCGGTCTGGAAGCGCTGTCTCGGGGTGCCACTCATGCTCTTCTCGTCGACCGCGATCCGGTCGTGATACGCACTCTGCGGCGGAACGTGACAGCGCTGGGACTGTCGGGCGCGAAGATCGCGCAAGCCGCGGTAGAGCGTGTGGTGCAGAACACCTCGGATAATCCCTACGACGTGGTTTTCCTCGATCCGCCGTACGCGATGCGCGATTCGGAACTCGGCGAAGTGCTGTCAAAGCTGCTGGCGGCCGCCTGGTTGACTGCGGACGGTGTCTGCGTTGTCGAAAGATCGCACCGCTCGGGCCCGGTCGCCTGGCCTGACGGGTTGTGTGCGCTGCGCGACCGGAGGTACGGGGAGGGTGCTCTCTGGTACGGTATTCGATCATGAGGAGGGCAGCCTGTCCCGGTTCATTTGATCCGATCACCAACGGTCATCTCGACATCATCGTCCGAGCGAGCAGACTCTTCGACGAGGTCGTGGTCGCCGTATCGATCAACAAGAACAAGGTCACCTTGTTCACCGTCGACGAGCGGATGGAGCTCATCAGAGAGGCCCTGCGTGATCATCCGATGGCGCCGTCCAACGTCCTGGTAGATGCGTCCCACGGGCTGATCGTCGATTTTTGTCGGAGTAGGGGTATCCAGTCGATCGTCAAAGGACTGCGTGCGGTCAGCGACTTCGACTATGAGCTTCAGATGGCGCAGATGAACAATTCGCTTGCGGGCGTGGAGACTCTTTTCATGAGTACGAACCCGCAATATGCCTTTCTGTCCTCCAGTCTGGTGAAGGAGGTCGCGCGTTACGGAGGTGACGTGTCGGGGCTGGTACCGGATGTGGTACTCAAACAGCTCCGTGAGCGCCTCGCTCAGTAACCCCCGCCGGGTGGGTAGCCGCCGACCGACTTCCGCCGGGCTCTCCCGCCGTTCCGGACTGTCCGGGCTCCGGGGCCGGTCGCGGGGGGCGAGCGGCACCCGAGCGGCTTCCTAGGCGGAGGTCCGCCGCCCGCCGGGCTCGGGTGTCCGGAGATCCCGGCAGCCTGATCGGATCGTCCGCGGCACCGATCGGATAGGCTAGGAGACCGTAGTAGCTGACCGGCGTTGGTAGCTGACCGGCTTGGTAGTTGACCGGCTCGGTAGTTGACCGGCTGGAGTCTGTTCGTCGATCCTCTGGGAGGGTCCGGGCCGCTGGGAGGGTCCGGGGTGCCGCTGGGAGGGTCCAGGGTGCCGCTGACGTCGGGCTGCCTCAGTCGTCAGCGACGCCGGGTAGCTACACCACCACGAAGGCCCTGTTTCGGCTGGCCTTCCTGACATTGACGTAGATGTGAATTCGACTGCCGCCATGACTGGATCCCACTTTCGCCGTCGGACCCCGAGGGGTCCCCTTGTACTGGACACCCGTGAGCTCGGTCGTCGGCCCGGGTCGATGCGGCTTGTCCGGGCGCAGGCGGAACTTCCCGCCGATCTCGGAACCGAGATGATGTGGGTGCCGGCCGGCGCAAGCGTCACCCTGGACCTGCGTCTCGAATCGGTGATCGAGGGTGTCCTGGTCAGCGGGAGCGTCGTGGCGCCGCTTCGGGGTGAATGTGCGCGCTGCCTGGACGACGTGTCCGAGGTCAGCATGGTCGAGTTTCGCGAGCTGTTCTACTACCCTGACCGAGCCGTGGACCTGGGTGACGACGAAGATGCTCGGGTACTGATCGATGATCATGCGGACATCGAGCCCGTGGTGCGGGATGCCCTGGTACTCAACCTTCCGCTGTCACCCATCTGCCGTCCGGACTGTGCGGGACTCTGCGTGGACTGCGGGGTGCGTCTCGACGATGTCGAGCCTGGACATTCCCATGCGCGATCCGACCCGAGATGGGCGGCGCTGTCCGCGCTGGCCGGCAGCGGAGCGACGGGAACCGAGAAGGGTCGCACCGACCCTCATGAGAGCAAGGAGAAGGAATAGTGGCCGTCCCGAAGCGGCGCACCTCGCGCAGCAACACCCGGTCCCGGCGTTCGCAGTGGAAGGCCAAGGTGCCGACCCTCGCAAAGTGCTCGCGGGGGCACGTGATCCGGCCGCACACCGTCTGTGGCACGTGCGGCCGGTACAACGACCGTCAGGTGCTTGACGTCTGACCCGGTGTGACACGTATCGCCGTTGACCTGGTGGGGGAGGGGTTGCCTTCCGGGCCTCTCCTCGAGGCATTGCCCAGTGCGCTCGGCGCCGATCCGCATCTGGTGCTCACTCTGGTGACATCCGGTGATACCGTCCGGGATGACCTTGCTCGGCTGGGAATTGTGCCAGGCGAGCGCGTCCTGCTCGCCACGGCCGCTCGCAGCGTTTCGGCGGGCCCGGAGGCATTGCGTGAAGTGCGAGCACGTCGGGACTCCGGCGTCCGGGTGGCGGCGCGCCTGGTCCGTGACGGACATGCCGATGCGATGGTCTCGACAGCCCCGGCCGAAGCCGTGGTCGCCTCGGCTCAGTTCACCTACGGTCTGCTCCCCGGGGCGACACGGGCCACTCTCGCCTCGATTGTCGGCGGGGCGAACGCCCCCGTCGTGCTGTGCGACGCGGGGGCGACGGTTGATGTGACGGCGGACGAACTCGCCCAGTTCGCGGTCGCGGGCAGTGCATACGCCGCGGTTCGCTTCGCCGTCAACGCTCCCCGAGTCGGGCTTCTGACGGCGCGTCCAGCGCTTCCCGACACCTTGCGACGAGCCGCCGACGAGCTGCTCCGATCGCTCGATCTGCACTATGTCGGCCCGCTGACGGCTGATCGGCTCCTCGCGCCTTCGTGGACGGGCGAGCCGGGCGACGGCCAGAAGATCGATCATCGCCGTGGAGTTGACGTGGCGGTCACCGACGGATTCACCGGAGATGTCCTGATGTCCGTCATCCGCGGGATGCGATGGTGGGAATCTCATCGGGGTACGGGGCACCTGTCCAGGGCCGGTCTGGATCCGGGATGGGGAACGTTGGAAGATCCTGATGTGCGGGGGGGAACGATCGTGCTGGGGGTCGATGGTGTCGCGGTCCACGCGGAGCGGGCACCGGATGAAGCCGGCGACAGCCAGGCAGTCGGGCTGCTCGCGGCGCTGAGGGCGGCGTCGGTCGCGGTCCATGCGGACCTGGCCTCTCGGACCAGAGCGGCGATGGCGATCTTGGTGGCGCGTCGCCGGGCCCTGGCCGGGCTGGTCGGATGACCCGCCAGCTGCCACCCCCGCCGCCGCGGGACGGCCTGATCGAGGTACTCGAGGTCGCCATCGACCCCGAGCTGCTCGACCGCGCCCTCACACACCGCTCCTATGCCTATGAGAAGGGCGGCCTGCCCACCAATGAACGCCTGGAGTTCCTGGGCGATGCGGTGCTCGGTCTGGTGGTGACGGCGGCACTGTTCATCCGCCACCCGGATCTTCCCGAGGGGCAGCTCGCCAAGCAGCGGGCCTCGGTTGTGAACATGCGGGCTCTCGCGGACGTGGCACGGGGGATCGGACCCACCGGGCTCGGTCCGTACCTGCTGCTGGGCCGGGGCGAGGAGACCACCGGGGGGCGCGACAAGGCGAGCATTCTCGCCGACACCCTCGAGGCCATCATCGGGGCGGTCTATCTGTCCTCAGGCCTCGACGTGGCCTCCGGTTTCGTGCACCGTCTCTTCGATCCCTTGCTGGACGAGGCCGCCGGCCGAGGCGCAGGGCTTGACTGGAAGACCTCACTGCAGGAACAGACGGCGGTGCTGGCTCTCGGGCCGCCCGAATACATCGTCGAGGAGGCCGGTCCGGACCACGCGAAGCGATTCACCGCCTACGCGAGGATCGCGGGAGAGCCACTGGGCGAGGGCGAAGGGGGAAGCAAGAAGGAGGCCGAGCAGCGGGCGGCCGCCGCGGCTTTCGCGGTTCTCGAGGAACGGTCAGCCTTGGGGCGGGAGGACGGTTCGGGCGCGGACGTCGCCGGCGGAAATCACGAGAAGTCCGCCGTCGGCAGCCTTGATCACGATCAGGTCTCGGGTCTGTGAGAGTGGCTGATCATCAGCTGCCCCGATTCGCTTCCTGGGCGCTGGCGACAGGCTCGGTGGTGGCAACAGCTTCAGTGGTGGCAACAGCTTCAGTGGTGGCAACAGCTTCAGGGGTGGCAACAGCTTCATCGAGCCACGTCGAGGGTCCGGTGTCATCCCACTGACCCGACCCGACGACCGGAGATCATGCCAGAACTCCCCGAAGTAGAGGTTGTTCGCCGCGGTCTGGAACGTGGTGTCGTCGGTCGCGTCATCGCATCGGTTGACGTCCACCATCCTCGTGCGGTGCGCCGTCATCTGGCCGGTGCCGCCGACTTCTCGGCGCTGCTCGTCGGCCGCCGGATAACGGCGGCACGACGCCGCGGCAAGTATCTGTGGCTGGTACTTCAGCCGCCGGTAGACCATGCGGCGTGCGCTCCGGTGGTTCCAGAAGAACCACCGGAGGAGGAATCAGCTGCTGTGCTGGCCGAGATGTCTCCGCCCGCCCTGCCCCCAGGTCATCCGGCCCAGGGGGATGCACTGATCGCCCATCTCGGGATGAGCGGACAGTTGCTCGTCGTTCCACCCGCCACCCCCGACCAGAAGCATCTGCGGATCCGGTTCGTCTTCACGGACGGAGGACGCGAACTGCGATTTGTGGATCAACGCACCTTCGGTGGCCTGGCGGTCGCAACGGGGGAAGCGGATCTGCCTGCTCCCGTCGCGCACATCGCCAGGGATCCTCTGGATCCCGCCTTCGACGAGCGGCTCGTCACGGAGAGGATGCGTCGACGCCGTACCGGCGTGAAGCGGGCCCTGCTCGATCAGACACTTGTCAGCGGGGTCGGGAACATCTACGCGGATGAGGCCCTGTGGGCCGCGAAGCTGCACTACGCGCGGCCGACCGAGACCCTCACCCGGGCGGAGGTCGGCAGGCTGCTGGGTTGCGTGCGGACGGTGATGATCGCGGCTCTTGAGGTGGGCGGTACGTCCTTCGACCGCCTGTACGTGTCGGCGGACGGAGTCAGCGGGCTGTTCGAACGGTCGCTACAGGTGTATGGCCGCGCGGGTCGGCCGTGCACACGATGCGGAGACGCGGTGCGCCGGGACGCTTTCATGAACCGGTCGAGCTTCACTTGCCCCACCTGCCAGCCGCACCCAAGACGGGCCAGGTGGTAAGGTTCGATCACACGTTCGAATCCCGCGGCTCTCGGGTGGGGTGCCGGGCGTGGCGTCCGCGATAGTCGGGTGGGGAGCCAGACCTGCCGCGGCGTTCACAGTTATCGCCTCGTCCAGGACCGAGACCGGGCTGCCGGGATCGGTGAGGCATCATCCGGCACGTCGGTTGGCTGGCCTGCCCCCGACGCGACATGGACGGAGACGCGATGAATCCGGATGCCCTGCTCGGTCGTATACGGAAGCTGTTGGCGATGGCGGAGGCGGAGGGGCTGAGCGAGGCCGCCCGCGAAACCTATAACAGCAAGGCGGCCGAGTTGATCGCCCAGTACGGGATCGACCGCGCGCTGGTCGAGGAGGCGTCGCCGCACCGCGTCGAGGCGGCTGACCTGGTGGTGGCCGTCGATCCGCCCTATGCCCGGGACAAGATCTCGTTGCTCGCGGGCATTGCCGCACCGCTTGGTTGCCGGCTCGTGTACCGGACCGAGCAGCGTGCAGTGGGGACGGGGCACTCCGCTCATCTGTTCGGGATGGATGCGGATATCCACCGCGTGCAGATGTTGTTCACCTCGTTGCTGGTCCAGCAGGCACAGGGATTGGCCCTCGCCCGTCCACCACGCCAGGAGGACCCGCGGGCGTTTCGTCGGTCGTGGATGGCAGGCTTCGCGGTGGCGGTGGCGGAGAGACTGACCAGGACGGAGCGGATGGCCCGGGAGCGGGCGCAGACCCAGCAGACGCAGACCCGGGAGAACGGATCGGACCGGCCCTCGACGACGCCGTCGGTGGCCGTCGTCCTGGCGAATCGAAGCCAGCGGGTGGACGCGCACCTGGCAAGAGCCTATCCCAGGTTGCGAGCGCCAAGGACACGCCAGCTCTCTGGGAGCGGCGGTCGTGCGGGCTACCAGGCCGGCGAGCGGGCTGATCTTGGCCTGGGTAGCCGGGTGTCCAGCCGCGTCTCACCGGCGATCGGCATGAGGTAAATCGTATGGGTAGTAGTTACGCGTGGTACTGACTACTGCTTGCCGCCCGGCAGATTGGGCACCGCTGTCTGGGTAGGCCCTGCGGTACGCGGCGGGGCGTAGCCAGGACCAATAATCTTGTCTGCGCTGTCGACCGGCTCCGGGGTGACCTGGCGGTCACCATCGGTGCTCGCGCGTGGGACGGGTAGTGTGCCGCCGTCCTGAGAGAAGTTCTGGCCGCAACCGCTGAGAAGGAGTGCCGAGCCGAGAGCTCCACACGCGAGTAGCACGGCAGCGGACCGGCGGCGGAAACGTGGCCGGTCCGGCCGTTCCAGCCGATGATCACCCTGCCGCCGTGTCTCTTTCGGCCGGCCTGCCATGTCTGGGAAGTATGTGGTATCCACAATGGCCAGTACCCTACCGTGCTGATGAGCGATGTATCCGCGGAGCAGAGGGAGTCCGGACACGCCGTGGTCCGATTCACTGCCCGGGTCGCCGGCCTTGTCCAGGGCGTCGGCTTTCGTGACTACGTGCGTACCCGGGGCCGGCGCCTGGGCCTGGTCGGATCCGCCACCAACCTCCCGGACGGGGCGGTCGAGGTGGTCGCGGAGGGGCCGGAGCCGGCCTGTCGTGACCTTCTGCACTTGTTGATGACGGGTCACACCCCTGGGCGGACGGACAGGGTGGAGGCTGTGTGGCAGGTGGCGCAGAGTGATCTGACCGACTTTCGACGAAAGTGACTGGTTGCAGACGCTGCGTTGTCGGAACTGTCGTGGGTATGACCGTCCGCTTTTTGCATGTTCACCGGACCGGCTCGGGAGCATGTGGCATGCTCTTGACTTTCGGTCACTCGACATGGGAGCCTGGAGTCATTGTTTGGGGCGCACTCTGATCTGTTCGGATCTTGTGCTGTCTGACACCCACTAGGTCACTCATCGTGGAGGACCATCACTATGGCGAAGGCCCTTTTTGGCCACGTCGGTTCCGGCGGCGACTTGCGTCTCTCTTGCGAGGTGCGTCGGCTTCGTGCCCGAGTAGCGGAGCTCGAGGCAGAACTGGCTCGAGTACGTGAGGTTAACGAGGCGTTGGTGGGTGGTGTCGACGTGCCGGAGGATGTCCGGGCGCTCGACGCCGAACCGGCGTTCAGCTGAGCTGGCGGGGCGTTCCTCGGGGAGGCGCCCCCTCGTAGTGGGTATGCCCGGTTACGTGGGCAAGACTCCGTTTCTACGGGCGTCATGATCGCTGAGATCGTCGAATCGGTCGTTTTCCCGGCTGGCTCGTCCCTGCCCAGTGATGTTGCCCGTGTGTCTCGGATCACTTTGGCGGCTCTATGTCCAGGAAGAGCCGGGCAACCTCACTCCCCGCCTTCTTCGTACTTTTTTCGGAGCGTAGCCTGCTGGGTGCTTCGGGTGGCCGACTAGGATGGCTCTGTCGAACGTCGGCTGAGTCCGGCCATCCCGGGTCGAGCCGGTGAACCCTTCCAGCGCTCCGGAGACTGGTGCATCTCAAGAACCTGACCCTGCGGGGCTTCAAGTCCTTTGCGAGCTCGACCTCCCTGCATCTCGAGCCGGGAATAACCTGCGTGGTCGGGCCCAACGGGTCGGGCAAGAGTAACGTCGTTGACGCCATCGCCTGGGTACTGGGGGAGCAGGGTGCCAAGGCCCTGCGTGGCGGCACTATGTCCGATGTCATCTTCGCGGGCACGCCCGCTCGCCCGGCCTTGGGGCGCGCCGAAGTACTCCTGACGATCGACAACTCGGACGGCGCGCTCCCCATCGAGTACACCGAGGTGACCATCGGGCGACTGATGTTCCGCAGCGGCGAGAGCGAATACACGATCAACGGTACCGGTTGTCGCCTGCTGGATATCCAGGAACTGATGAGCGACTCGGGTATCGGCCGAGAGTTGCACGTGATCGTCGGCCAGGGCCAGCTCGACGCGGTCCTGCACGCGCGCCCGGAGGATCGCCGTGCGTTCATCGAGGAGGCCGCCGGCGTCCTCAAACACCGTAAACGCAAGGAGAAGGCACTCCGCAAGCTCGAGGCGATGTCGGCGAACCTCACCCGCCTCACCGATCTGTCCGCCGAACTGCGTCGGCAGTTAGGGCCGCTCGGTCGGCAGGCGGAGATCGCCCGTAAGGCCGGTGTGATTCAGGCTTCGCTACGGGACGCCCGCCTGCGCCTTCTCGCCGACGATCTCCATCGTGCCCAGGTCGCGATCACCTCCGACCTCGCGGACGAGGAGGCATTGCGGGCGCGGCTGACGACCACCGAGGCCGCTCACGCCGCGGCCGCCCGCCGTGAGGAGCAGCTGCAGGCCGACCTGACGGCGATCATTCCGCGCGCCACCGGCGCCCAGGAGACCTGGTACGCCCTGGCATCCCTGCGGGAACGGCTGCGGGGCACCCGTTCCCTCGCCGTCGAACGGGGTCGCCTGTTGCGTGCCGCGACCGACGACGTACGTGGGCGCCGCGACCCCGAGGAACTGGAACAGGAGGCCACGGCGGTCCGGGAGCAGGAAATCGCCCTCACCGAGCGGCTGGAGCGTGATCGGGATCTGCTCGCCGAGGTGGTCACCAGGCGTGCCGATCTCGAGGCCGCGCTCGCTCAGGAGGAGAAGGAACTGATCGCCGCGGCACGCGCGGCGTCTTTTCGCCGTGAGGAGATCGCGCGCCTTGCCGGCCAGGTGGAGGCCGCCAGGTCCCGTGCCACCAGTGCCGAGAACGAGATAGCACGGACGACCGAGGCACTCGACGCCGCGCGGGAGCGGGAGACCGAGACCTCGGCGTCACGTTCGGCCCTCGAGATCGAACTCTCTCGGATGGAGAGCGCACGGGAGGATCTCGCCGAGCAGCACAGCGCGGCCGTGGCAGTGCATGCCGCTGCCGCCGAGCGGCTCGAGGTCCTGCGCGGTGAGGAGCGTAGCGCCGAACGTGACCGCGCATCCTGGGCCGCGCGATGCGACGCGCTGCACCTCTCCCTCTCGCCGGCCGACGGAGCCGCGGCACTGTTGAGGGCTGCTACCGGCGCACAGACCGGGCAGACCGCCTCGAACACGGCGGAGGACTCGGCTCCGGCACTGGATCCGACCCTCGAGGTGATCGGCCGGCTGGCCGGCGTCCTGAGCGTGACCGCCGGCGCGGAGGCGGCCATCGCCGCGGCGCTGGGCCCGGCGGCGGACGCCCTGCTCGTCGGCACGTCGGGGGATGCCATGGCGGCCTTTGCGTGGCTGCGGGAAACGGATGCCGGCCGAGCAGCGCTGGTGGCCGCCGTCACCGTCGCGGATGAGCCTGACGCCTGCGCCGGCCCTGACGCCTGCGCCGGCCCTGACGCCTGCGCCGGCCCTGACGCCTGCGCCGGCCCTGACGCCTGCGCCGGCCCTGACGGCAGCGCGGCGATCGTCCCGGGGGCGGCCAGCGCCGACGGTCCGCTCCCGGCCGGTGCCGTTGCCGCGCTGGACCTGGTGGAGATCGGTGACGATCGGTTCCGTACCGCCGTGTCGTCCCTGCTCGCCCGGACTGTCGTGGTCGAGGATCTGGCGGCGGCCGAGCGGGCCACGGCGTTGCGCCCCGACCTGCGGGTGGTCACCCGCGCCGGCGACGTCATCGGTGCCCCCCTCTCTATCGGTGGCAGCGCGAACCCGCCGTCCGCGATCGAACTGCAGGCCGCGGCGGACGAGGCCGAGGCCGGCGTGGCGGAGGCGACCCGTCGCGTCGAGTCCGCCCACGAGGCGTTCGAGCCCGCGCGTGCCGAGGTGACCCGGGCCCGTACCGCCATCGACGCGGCACTGGCGGCGCTGCACGGGACCGATGCCCGGCACCGGGCGCTGTCCGAGCAGATGGCGCGGCTCGATCGTTCGGGAGGGGCCGCGGCATCCGAGATCGCCCGGTTGGAGGGCGCCCGATCACGGGCCGAAACAGCCCGTGATCGGGCATACGGAGCGTTGACCGAGCTCGAGGCGTCGCTCGCCGCGACATCGGAGCAGCCGGAGGCGGGGGAGCGGGCTCCGGATGAACGAGACCGGCTCGTCGCGGCTACCTCCGCCGTGCGCGCCGCCGAGGTCGAGGCCCGGTTGGCCGTCCGTACCAGCGAGGAGCGGGTGCGAGGCCTGCAGGGACGCGCCGACGGACTGATCCGCGCGGCGGCGAACGAGCGGGCGGCACGGGCCGCGGCGGCCCGTCGGCACGAGGTCCGCGAGCGGCAGGCGGCCGTCGCGACGGCGATGGGGGATGCGGCTCAGGTCGCTCTCGACCGACTGGACCATTCGCTGGCTCGCGCCGCGGCGGGGCGGGAGGAGGCCGACGCACTGCGCAAGGCCGCCGAGACGGAGCTGGTCGGGGTGCGTGACCAGGGGCGCGCTCTGGCCACCGAACTCGCGGCGCTGCGCGACGCCGCCCATCGCGACGAGCTGGCCCGAGCGGAGAAGCGGCTGCGGGTGGAGACCCTGGAAGCCAAGGCTCTGGAGGAGCACGGTATCGACGCCGATGACCTGGTGGCCGAGTTCGGCCCGGACACGCTGGTCCCGCCGGATGAGCCCGACGGCACCGCGGCGCCGTTCGATCGAGCCGAGCAGAGCGCCCGGGCCGCCACCGCGGAGAAGCAGCTGGCCCGGCTGGGGCGGGNGAATCCCCTGGCCCTCGAGGAGTTCGCCGCGCTTCAGGAGCGGGCCGCGTTCCTGTCCGCGCAGCTCGAAGACATCAAGAGCACCCGCCGGGATCTTCTGCTGGTCGTCGAGGAGGTTGATCTGCGGGTGCGTGAGGTCTTCGCCGTCGCGTTCGCGGACACCGCCCGTGAGTTCGAGATCGTCTTCTCGACGCTGTTCCCGGGCGGTGAGGGCCGGCTGGTGCTCACCGATCCTGATGACATGCTCACCACGGGCATCGAGGTCGAGGCGAGGCCGCCGGGAAAAAAGGTGAAGCGTCTGTCGCTGTTGTCCGGCGGGGAGCGTTCACTGACCGCACTCGCTCTCCTGCTCGCGATATTCCGGGCCCGCCCTTCGCCCTTCTACGTGCTCGACGAGGTCGAGGCAGCTCTGGACGACCGCAATCTCGGCCGACTGCTCGAGGCCATCGAGGGTCTGCGTGAGAAGTCGCAGCTGATCATCATCACCCACCAGAAGCGGACGATGGAGATCGCTGACGCCCTGTACGGCGTGGCCATGCGGGGCGACGGGGTGACGACAGTGATCAGTCAGCGGCTGCGGGAGCGGGCGGCGCTCTGACGCCGCCGCCCTCCCGCCGGGCGAGCGCCACGGCCTTGTGGCGTCATCTGTCAGGATCGGTACGTGGAGCTCCTCATCCTGATCGTCGTCATCACCGTCGTCGTACTGGCCACCGTGGGCCTGGTGGCCGGCACGGCCCTGCGTCGACGCCCCCGCCGATCCATCGAGGAAGGCCCGCGCCCGGGCGCCGACTACCGTCCCGGGGTCGGTGACGACGCCGAGGTACCCCGCGATTCGGCGACCAGGACGGTCGACGACATCGGTCTTCCCGATGTGCTGCCGCCATCCCCGACGGAGAGCGATGGCGTCGGCGCCCCGCCCGCCGAGATACCGGCCGCGCCGGGGATCCCGGTCCAGGAGCGGATCCCACCGGAGGCACCGCCGCCGGCAGCCGGCCGCCTCGTCCGGCTGCGCCTGCGGCTGGCTCGTTCGCAGAACGCGCTCGGTCGCGGACTGCTCTCCCTGCTGTCCGGCGACAATCTCGACGAGGACGCGTGGGAAGACGTGGAGGCGACCCTGCTCCTCGCCGACGTCGGGGTCACGGCGACCACCGAGCTGGTCGCCGCGCTGCGGGAACGCACGAAGGTGCTCGGTGCCCGCACGCCCGCGGATGTGCGGGAGATGCTGCGCGACGAGCTGCTCGCCCAGATCGGTACGACGACCGACCGATCGCTGCGCACGACGGCCCCGGATCGTCCCGCCGTCGTGCTCGTCGTCGGTGTCAACGGCACGGGCAAGACCACGACCTGTGGAAAAATCGCGCGGCTGCTGGTCGCGGACGGGCGTACGGTCGTGCTGGGCGCGGCGGACACGTTCCGTGCCGCGGCCGCGGATCAGCTTCAGACCTGGGGTGAACGGGTCGGCGCGATCACGGTCCGCGGGGCCGAGGGGGGTGACCCGGCGTCGGTGGCGTTCGATGCGGTCCGACAGGGCACGCAGAGCGGCGTGGACACCGTGTTGATCGACACCGCCGGCCGGCTGCACACCAAGGCAGGTCTGATGGACGAGCTGGCGAAGATTAAAAGAGTGGTGGGCAAGCACGGTCCGGTCGACGAGGTGCTGCTCGTGCTTGACGCCACGACCGGTCAGAACGCGCTTGTCCAGGCGCAGGTGTTCACGCAGGCGGTTGATCTCACCGGAGTCGTGCTGACCAAGCTGGACGGTACGGCCAAGGGCGGGATCGTCATCGCCGTGCAGCGCGAGCTCGGTATGCCGGTGAAACTGATCGGCTTGGGAGAGGGTCCAGACGATCTTGCTCCCTTCGAGCCGGAGGCGTTCGTCGACGCGCTGTTGGGCGAAGCCGGCTGATCGATCGAGTGGCCGCCGGATCGACGAAGACCACAACGTGCTCAGCGTCAAGACCTTCCGGTCGTTCGGCATGTGACCTAAGCTTCATCACTGAGCGGAGCTGTGGGGCTCCGCGGTCAGCCGCGACATGTTCCTCGGTGTTCTCCTGGCTGGGGGGTGAGCGTCCGGCGAGGCGTCTCGCCCTCCTCAGCGCAGAGGGCGGACCCGGCAGGTGAATGACCAGGCCGGCGTCCGTGCGGGCATGCCTCGCCGGGCCGCGCACGTCGCGTCCGCGTCGATCGGCCGATGCGTGACGCCGTCGGTTGATCGGACACGGGGGTGTGCTGCCTTCGTCGTCGGGTGCGTACGCTGGTCCCTGCGGTCCGTCTGCGATCTCGGAGTGTGTGCGCGTGTTCGACACCCTTTCCAGCCGCCTCGACAAGGTCTTCGCGTCGCTGCGTGGCAGAGGGCGCCTTACCGATGCCGACATCGACGCCACCGCGCGGGAGATCCGGGTGGCTCTGCTCGAGGCGGACGTCGCGCTCCCGGTCGTCCGTGGCTTCGTGGCCGCGGTGAAGGAGCGTGCCCGCGGCGCCGAGGTCAGTGCGTCGTTGAACCCTGCCCAGCAGGTAATCAAGATTGTCAATGAGGAGCTCGTCGCGATCCTCGGCGGCGGCACGACGACGCTGCGGTACGCCAAGACCCCGCCGACGGTGATCCTGCTCGCCGGCCTGCAGGGAACGGGTAAGACCACCCTGGCCGGCAAGCTCGGGCGCTGGCTCAAGGCTCAGGGTCACACCCCGCTGCTGGTCGCGGCCGACCTGCAGCGTCCGAACGCGGTCAACCAACTGCAGGTGGTCGGGGCGCGGGCCGGGGTGGAGGTCTTCGCGCCCGAGCCCGGCAACGGGGTCGGGGATCCGGTGCGCGTCGCGCGCGACGCGCTCGCGCACGCGCACCGGCAGGTCTTCGATGTGGTCGTCGTCGACACGGCCGGGCGGCTCGGCGTCGACGAGGAGATGATGCGGCAGGCGGCCGACATCCGCGACGCCGTCTCACCGGATGAGATTCTCTTCGTCCTGGACGCGATGATCGGTCAGGACGCGGTCGCGACCGCGAGCGCCTTCGCCGATGGCGTGGGATTCAGCGGCGTGGTCCTGACCAAGCTCGATGGCGACGCGCGCGGTGGTGCGGCCCTTTCGGTCGCCCAGGTGACCGGTCGGCCGATCATGTTCGCCTCCACCGGTGAGGCCCTGGACGACTTCGACGTCTTCCACCCGGAACGCATGGCGTCGCGGATCCTCGGCATGGGTGACGTCCTCACCCTCATCGAGCAGGCCGAGAAGGCGTTCGAGGCCGAGCAGGCCGAGGCCATGGCGGCGAAGATGGTCGCCTCCGAGTTCACTCTCGAGGATTTCCTCGAGCAGATGCTCGCGGTCCGCAAGATGGGCCCGATCGGCAACCTGCTCGGCATGCTGCCGGGGATGGGCCAGATGAAGGATCAACTGGCGCAGGTCGACGATCGGGACGTCGATCGGGTGGTTGCGATCATTCGGTCCATGACGCCGACGGAACGGCGTGATCCCAGGATCCTGCAGGCGTCCCGCAAGGCTCGGGTCGCGCGTGGATCCGGGGTCACGGTCACCGAGGTCAACCAGTTGCTGGACCGGTTCGCCGAGGCCCGCAAGATGATGCGACAGATGGCTGGCGGCATGGGGATGCCGGGGGGGATGGGTCGAGCGAAGGCCGCCTCGGCTCGCAAGGCCGCGAAGAAGGGCAAGGGAGCCAGTCGCAAGGGTAATCCGGCGGCACGGGCGGCCCAGGCCAAGGCGCAGAAGTCCACTGCGCAGGAGCGGGCGGCGAAGGGCCCCGCGCTTCCGGACGGCATGCCGGATCTCTCGGCGCTGATGCGGCAGCAGGACGGCTTCGGTGGGATGCCGCCGCGCGGCCCCCGCGGGGGCCGTTGACCCGCGCGATGCGGCCGTGGGGCGGGTGCACGGGCTCCCCGCTCGTGTGCGGCGGTCACGATCTGGCAGACTGTAAGCTCAATACAGGCCCTGCCTGCCAGCGTCGGTGTGGCTGCCCTCATTCCTCGCGGTGTCGCGCGGGAGATGTGTGAGTGGCTGTCCGGCGCGGGTGCTTCCCACCACCGGGGCTCCATGCGCAGCCATGGAAAACCAGTGGTCATCGACATGTCTGGAGCCGTTCGACCACCGTGGCAACCAAGATTAAACTGCAGCGTCTCGGCAAGATGCGCGAGCCGCACTACCGCATCGTCGTGGCCGATGCCCGTACCAAGCGGGATGGTCGGGTCATCGAGTCCATCGGGCAGTACCACCCCAAGTCTGACCCGAGCATCATCAAGGTCGACGCCGAGCGGGTGGGGCACTGGCTCTCGGTCGGTGCACAGCCCACCGAGCCCGTCCTCGCGATCCTCAAGGTCACCGGGGACTGGCAGAAGTTCAAGAACCTGCCGGCGCCCCCGCCGATGAAGGTCGCCGAGCCAAAGGCGGACAAGCGGGAGATCTTCCAGGCGGCCGCGCGGGCCGCCGCGGGCGCCGAGGACCGGCCGGCGACCACGCCGAAGAAGGCCAAGAAGTCCGGGTCGGCAGAGGAAGCGGAAGCCGCCCCGGCCACGGACGCACCGGCCGCGGGGCAGTAGGTGCTGGAGGCGGCCCTCGAACATCTCGTGCGAGGCATCGTCGATCACCCCGACGACGTCCGGGTGGACCTGAACAACGGTCGGCGTGGACGCACCCTGGAGGTGCGGGTGCACCCCGAAGATCTCGGGAAGGTCATCGGTCGGCGAGGTCGTACCGCTCGTGCGCTGCGCACGGTGATGGGTGGTGTCGGAGGCCGGGGCCTTCGGATCGACGTCGTCGATGTGGATCGTTAGGATCTGTCGGCGTTGTCGCGAGCTTCGTCCTGATTGCCCGAGAAGTCGTGGCTGAGGAGATCGTCGTCGGGCGGATCGGCCGTCCGCATGGCATCCGCGGTGAGGTCACGATCGAGATTCGTACCGACGTGCCCCACCGCAGGTTTGTCGTAGGGGCGGTCCTCGGTCGCGAAGGGGGGGGGACTGCGCTCACCGTCTCCGGCGCTCATTGGCACTCGGGCCGCCTGTTGCTTCACTTTCGCGGGGTGGACGATCGTGGCGCCGCGGAGGCGCTGCGCGGCGTGCTCCTGACCATCGACGCGGATCAGGCGGGATCGCCGCTCGACGACGCCGACGGTGACGGCGAAGCCGTGGAGATGTGGTGGGATCGGGACCTGGTCGGCCTGCGGGCGGTGACCACGGCGGGCATGTTGTTGGGGCACGTCACCGACATCATTCACTCCCCTGCGGGAGACCTGCTCGCGATCGGCGGCCCGGACGGTGGCGAGCATCTCGTCCCCTTCGTCCGTGACATCGTGCCGACCGTCGACCCCCCCGCCGGCCGGATCGTCGTGGATCCGCCGCCCGGCCTGCTCGATCTCGATTAACCCGGGTCCTGGGCGGGAAGTCGGCTGCGCGCCCTCGGCCCGGTCTTCGGCTGGCGGGTAGATCGGGTTTCTGGGCAGGCAGCCGATATCTCTGAAAGAGCCGATATCTCTGAAAGCAGCCGATGCGCGCCGACATCGTCACCATCTTCCCGGCCTATCTCGAGCCCCTGCGTCTGTCGCTCGTGGGCCGGGCTCAGGAGCACGGAACCCTGCAGATCCATACACATGATCTGCGGATGTGGACCACGGATGTTCATCGCACCGTGGATGACGCCCCCTACGGGGGAGGCCCGGGGATGGTCATGCGGCCCGAGCCCTGGGACGCGGCGTTGTCGCAGATCACCGCACGAGTGGCCGATAGCCGGCCCCGGGTCGTCGTGCCGACCCCGGCGGGGACTCCGTTCACTCAGCGCCACGCCGAAGAACTGGCGCGCGAGCCCTGGCTGGTGTTCTGCTGCGGGCGCTACGAGGGCATCGACGCCAGAGTGATCGAGACCTGGGCCGATGACGAGATCTCCATTGGAGACTATGTGCTGGCCGGGGGCGAGGCCGCGACCCTGGTGATTCTCGAAGCGGTTACGCGGCTGCTGCCCGGAGTACTCGGTAACAGCGCCTCAGTCGCCGATGACTCTTTCTCCGACGGCTTGCTGGAGGGCCCGGTCTACACCCGTCCGCCGGTATGGCGGGGGACCGAGGTGCCGCCCGTTCTCCGCTCAGGCGATCATGAGGCGATCGCCCGCTGGCGTCGTTCCCAGGCGCTTCGTCGTACCCTGTTGCGGCGCCCGGACCTCCTGGAACACCGCGAGTTCGCCGAAGCGGACCGAGTCGTACTCGCTGCCGCCGCGGCCGAGGCGGCCGGGCGGATGCTGCCGGCCCCCACCGAGGGGACGGGCCTGATCCATCATCGTGACGTCGAGGGGCCGGGCGAGGGGTAGGGCGGTCCGCTCTCTCTCCCGGGTGTGGCACAGTAGGATGCAGTGTCCGTCGGTTCGTGACCGGTTCGGGCGGCCTCGGGTCGCATGTCTTTCCCGCGGGACACCTCGCGGTGATTGCGTCCACCCATGCCGGCCGGGTCGGCCTCGACCACGGATTGTCCACCTCGGTGCGTTCCGGGGCCGCGGACCATCCATCTCAACTCTTCAGGAAGCGACTGCCATGCACACCCTGGACAGCCTCGACGCCGAGTCGCTGAGGACCGACGTGCCCGAGTTCTGGCCGGGCGACACCCTCAAGGTCCACGTGCGGGTCGTCGAAGGAAACCGTCAGCGCATCCAGGTCTTCCAGGGTGCCGTCATCCGCCGCCAGGGTGGCGGGGTGCGGGAGACCTTCACCGTCCGTAAGGTCAGCTTCGGCGTAGGCGTGGAGCGGACCTTTCCCCTCCACAGCCCGATCGTCTCGAAGATCGAGATCGTGAGCCGTGGTGACGTCCGACGGGCCAAGCTGTACTACCTGCGTCAGCTGCGCGGTAAGGCCGCCAAGATCAAGGAGAAGCGTGAGCCGGTCGCGCGCTGAGGCCACCGCCACCCCGTGACGCGTCCGGATTCTCCATCCGCGACTTGCCGGTTGCCCGTGCAGGTGGCGCCGCCGTTGATGGACGAAGATAGGCGGCACGGTCCGCAACGCTGTCGCAAGGTGCGGCTGGTGGCACGTCGACCGGTCCGATGAGGTTTGACGGTCGATTCTGCGAGGTGGCGGCGTGAATGCATCCGATCCCAGTGGGCCTCGGGTACCGGGAAGAACCGATGGCGGTCAGCCGGACGGTGCGTGGCCGAGCCCTGCGGCCGAGCCTGACGGCCCGAAGGACCAGGCACAGCCCGACGGTCCGGAAGCCACCGGTCGTCGGGTTTCCCGGCCCGAGGCGGCGCGGACCCGTGGCCGTGGCTCGTTCCTCCGCGAGCTCCCGGTCCTTGTGCTGATCGCCTTTCTGCTCGCCCTGCTCATCAAGGCTTTTCTGGTCCAGGCGTTCTGGATCCCCTCGGAGTCGATGGAGCGGACGCTGCTGGTTGACGACCGGGTTCTCGTCAACAAGGTCGTCTACCACTTCCGCGACGTGCACCGGGGTGAGATCGTCGTCTTCAATGGCAAGGGAACCGGATTCGATCATGCCGAGTCCGTCGTCCCGCCGCCGAGCAACGCGTTCAGCAGGTTCGTTCGTGGCGCGCAGAACCTGTTGGGTCTCGGGGCCCCGAGCGAGACCGACTTCATCAAACGCGTCATAGCGGTCGGCGGCGACACGGTCGCGTGTTGCGATACCGCGGGCAGAGTCTCGGTCAACGGCCATCCGCTCGACGAGCCGTACGTCTACCAGAACGACTATCAGCGGTTCGGTCCGCTGACCGTCCCGGCTGGCTACCTGTGGGTGATGGGTGACCATCGCGGGGCCTCCTCGGATGCCCGGCAGAACGGACCGATCCCGAAGCATGCGGTGGTGGGACGGGCCTTCGTCCGTGTCTGGCCACTTGGCCGGTTCGGATTCCTGGGCGTTCCGAACGATTTCGCCGGGATTCCCGCCGCGTCGGTGCTGCCTCCGGCTCCTCGTGCGTCGGCCGGGTCGACCACATCCGCCGCGCTGTCTTCTACCGGCGACGCCGTGGTGCCGCTGCCGGGCTACCCGGCCACGGATGACGTATCCCTGTTCGCCCTTGCCGTGCTGATCCCTCCGGCGTGGACCGCCACCCGTCGGCCTCGCCGGATGCCACGAGGATCCACGCGCACGCGCGCACCAGGGACGGCTCGCCGCCGCGGTCCGTCATGAGACACTACGGTGTCGCTCTTCGCCGGGATGCCGGGCTGTTCGGTTACGAGCGCGCCCTGAACAGGCATGGTCTCGGCCCGGTCGCAGGGGTCGATGAGGCGGGTCGTGGGGCATGCGCCGGACCCCTGGTCATCGCCGCGGTGATTCTGGCTCCGGAGGCTCGTCAGCGGCTGGCGCGGTTGGCTGACTCCAAGCTCCTGACCGAGCAGATCCGTGAGAGCGTTTTCGAGGACGTGATGGCCGCCGCCGCGGCGTGGTCGACCGTCGTCATCTCCGCGGCCGAGATCGATCGGGTCGGCTTGCACGTGGCCAACATCACCGGAATGCGACGCGCGGTGGCGCGCCTGTCTGCGCGCCCGGGTTACGTGCTCACGGATGGATTCGCGGTCGCCGGTTTCGGAGTGGAGTCGTTGGCGGTGGTGAAGGGAGACCGGGTGGTCGCGTGCGTGGCGGCAGCTTCGGTCGTGGCGAAGGTGACGAGGGACCGGATCATGCGTGCGTTGCACACGCGCTATGCCGAGTACGATTTCGCGCAGCACAAGGGATACGTCACCGCGGCCCACGCGGCGGCGCTGGCGCGCTGCGGACCGTGTGACGAGCATCGGATGTCGTACGTCAACGTGGCTGCGCATGCGGCGACGACGAGGGAAGCACGATCGTTGCGGCTGGAGGACAGGGTGCTTGTGACCAGCCGGCATGGCGTCACGGAGACTGTATGAGCGCGGAAGACCTCGAGAAGTATGAGACCGAGATGGAGCTGCAGCTCTATCGCGAGTACCGCGACGTGGTGGGGCTGTTCTCGTATGTGATCGAAACCGAGCGCCGCTTCTACCTCGCGAACGACTACCAGATCGAGGTCAGGAACAGCACGGACGGCGAGGTCTTCTTCGAGTTGATCTTGCGGGACGCCTGGGTGTGGGACATGTTCCGGCCTGCGCGTTTTGTTAAGAATGTCCGAGTAGTCACCTTTAAAGATATCAACGTCGAGGAGTTGACCAAGGCCGAGCTCTGACGCCGACTCTCGGCGTCACGCTTTCCCGGCCCGGCTGCCTGATCGCCTCGGCATCTTGATCGTCTCGGCGGTATGTTCGGCGGATCGGCACCTCATTCCGGTCGGCTGTCGCCTGGATCGACGGTGCGATTCGACCCGTCACCGAAGTCCGTGATGACCCGCTGAGATGTCCGCCCAGCTCGCTCCTGTGGAGAAACTCTCGTCATCCACATGTCGATCATGTGGATGGCTCTCCGGCCCGCCCACGTCCACGCTGGTCACGACCGGCGGGCACCCGTCCCCCGGCGAACGGGAGCGGCGATGCGGGCAAAGGACGCACTGGGCAGGTTCGGCGAAGATGTCGCCGCCCGCCATCTGGCGGCGGTCGGCGCCGAGATCCTCGACCGTAACTGGCGCTGCCGCGAGGGCGAGCTCGACCTCGTTGTGCAGGACGGTGAGAGCCTGGTGTTCTGCGAGGTCAAGACCCGATCCGGGACGCGTTACGGATCGGCCGCCGAGGCCGTCGTAGGTCGCAAGGCGGCTCGGATCAGACGCCTGGCCGCCCGGTGGCTCGCCGAGCACCCCCACGCCTCGTCCTTGGTGCGTTTCGACGTCCTCCTGGTGTCCCGTCCTTCGACGGGTCCGGTTCGTGTCGAGCACATCCGGGGAGCGTTCTGATGGCTCTCGCGCGGGCCCGGGCGGTGGCGGTCGTCGGGGTCGAAGGTCACATCGTCGAGGTGGAGGCGGATCTCGCCGATGGTCTTCCGCGGCTGACTCTCATCGGTCTGCCCGATGCCGCGTTGCATGAGTCGCGGGATCGGATTCGCGCCGCGATCGTGAACTCGGGCCAACGGTGGCCTGATCGGCGCATCACGCTCGGGTTGTTCCCCGCCACCCTCCCGAAATCGGGCAGTGGTTTCGACCTGGCCATGGCGGTGGCGATCCTCACCGCGGCCGGCGTGGTGCCGCGCGCCGCCCTGCTCCGTCGGGTACTCATCGGCGAGTTGGCGCTGGATGGCCGGGTGCGCGGTGTCCGCGGGGTGCTCCCGGCGGTACTTCGGGCGGTGGCTGCCGGTGTCGAACGGGTCGTGGTGCCGGCGGGCAACGCCGCCGAGGCGGCGCTGGTACCGGGCGCGGTGGTGGAGCCCGCTGTCGATCTCATCAGTGTGCTGGCGCTCCTGCGGGGAGAGATCGCCGCCGAGCCCGTGGCGGCCCCCACGACCGAAGCTGCCTCCACCGACGGTCAGGCCGGGGATCTGGCGGACGTGGCGGGGCAGAGCAGGGGCCGGCTGGCCGTCGAGGTCGCGGCGGCCGGTGGCCACCACCTGTTCATGCAGGGGCCGCCCGGCAGTGGCAAGACCATGCTGGCCGACAGACTGCCCGGGTTGCTGCCGAACCTTGGTACCGAGGCCGCTCTCGAGGTGACCGCGGTCCATTCGGTCGCCGGCCTACTGCCCGCGGACTGCCCGCTCGTCACCCGACCGCCGTATCGCAGTCCGCACCACAGCGCGACCCCGGCGGCACTCGTCGGGGCAGGCTCGACGGTGATCCGGCCCGGGCTGGCCAGTCAGGCGCACCGGGGCATCCTATTTTTGGACGAGGCGGCGGAGTTTACCCGTCAAAGTCTCGATGCGCTACGTCAACCGTTGGAGAGCGGAGAGATCGAGATCGCCCGCGCTCGCGCGACGACCCGGTTTCCCGCCCGCTTTCAGCTGGTTCTGGCGGCGAATCCCTGCCCGTGTTCGAAGGCCCGCGGCCCGCGCGCGGCGGGCTGCGAATGTCCGAGCCTGGTCCGTCGGCGCTATCTGGCCCGTCTGTCCGGGCCGCTCCTGGATCGGATCGACATCCAGGTGGCGTTGAGTGCTCCGAGCCGGGCGGAGCTATGGGCGGACCGTGGCCAGGGTGATTCGTCCGCGGTTGTCGCGGCGCGGGTCGCCGCGGCCCAGGATGCGACCCGGGTCCGACTGGCCGGAACGCCGTGGCGGCTCAACGCGGAGGTGCCGGGGCCGGCGATGCGCCGACTGTGGCCGCTGCCGGCGAGGGCGACGGCCGTGGCCGAGCGGGCATTCGAAAGAGGCCTGCTCACCGCGCGCGGTCTCGACCGTGTCCTGAGGTTGGCGTGGACCTTCGCCGATCTTGCCGGGCGGGGCACGCCCGGTCCCGAGCAGTTCGGTGCCGCTCTGGATCTGAGATTGCCCGGGTGGTCGGCATGAGCGTGGGAGACCCCCGTGGGGACGCTCCTGACCGTGACGTGAACCGTGTCGCCCAGCAGGAAGAAGCCGCATCCGGTGCCGTCTTCAGGGAGTGGGACATGAGCTCGACGACTCCGCCGGATGCCCGGGGGGCGGATCCAGCTTCCGCGCCCGGGAGGGTGGCACCGGGTGACAGCGACTGGTCGGATCCCGAGCGGTTGGCCCGTGTCGCCCTGGCTCGCGTCTTCGGCCCGGAACATCGTCGCGCGGCCGTCGAGGTCAGGCGTCGGGGTGCGTCCGAGGTGTGGAACGCGCTCCGGGCGGCGCATCCGAGTGTCGATCCGCTTCGGGACCTGGACGCGGCATGGCGCGCCGGCGCCCGGCTGGTCTGTCCCCAGGACGCCGAGTGGCCCCTCGAACTGGATGCCCTGGACCGCCTTCGGGACGCGGGGGATGGTTCGGTGATCGGCACTCCACTGGCTCTGTGGGTTCGCGGTCCGGTCAACCTGAGCGAGCTCCCACCCCGGGCGGTCACAGTCGTGGGCTGCCGGACCGCGACCAGCTACGGGCTGCACCTCGCCGGAGAGATCGCGTTTGCGATGGCGGAACAGGGATGGGCCGTGGTGTCGGGAGCCGCGTTCGGCATTGACGCAGCGGCACATCGGGGGGCGTTGGCCGCAGCCGGACCGACGGTGGCGGTGCTCGCCGGGGGTGTTGACGTTCCCTACCCGACCGCCCATGTGGAACTGCTGGAGGAGATCGCCCGTACCGGGGCGGTAGTCAGCGAGGTGTCGCCGGGCACGCCGCCGTACCGACGCCGATTCCTCACCCGTAATCGCATCATCGCGGCTCTGTCCCGGGGGACGGTCCTGGTCGAGGCGGGCCACCGTAGCGGCGCGCTGAACACGGTCGCCCACACCCGTCGGCTCGGTCGTCCCGTCATGGTCGTTCCGGGACCGGTGACCAGCGCCATGAGCGCAGGCTGTCACCGGCTGCTCCGGGACTTCCGTGAACAGACGGTTCTGGTCACCGGGGCCGAGGACATCAGGGAGGAAATCGCGAGTATCGGATCGCTCGTACAGCGGCCGGCGAGCGGGAATGGCCCGCGGGACGGATTGTCCGAGGCGGTGCGCGAGCTTCTCGACGCGATGCCGGCCCGCGCTGCCGTCGGGGTGTCCGTGCTGGCGCGCCGCACCGGCCTGCGCCCCGAGGCGGTGCTGGCGATGCTGGGCCCACTCGCGGTGGAGGGGCTGGTCGAGAACGTGGCGGGCGGTTACCGCCTCACGGATCTGGGCCGAGCGCCGTCGAACCCGTCCCATCCCGCAACGTCCGGCAGGAGGTCCGGTACCCAACCGGGTGCCGCCCACGGCGAGGCGGATCGTTCCCCGACGCGCAGTACCGCGGATCCGGGACCCGACGGGGAAAACCCCGACGGCGAAAACCCCGACGGGGAGACCTGAGTCAGCCCGGATGCAATGTCCCCGGGTGCAGTGTCACGGACGCCGCGGCGTCTTGACGAGAACCATCGATGTTGCCACGGTCGTCTCATGGTCCTGCGAGGCGAGAGCGCCGAGGAGCCCGCCGACGGTCGGCTTCTGCCGCGGCAGCGCTCCCGAGCGACGTGTGGATCAGACGCCCGGCCAGTCGAGATCGTCGAGACACCCGAGTCCGACTGGGACACGGCGGTCGCGGGTTTTCTCCGCCACCTCATCGCGGAGCTGGCCCGATCTCCTGAGACCGTGCGTGCCTACGCCGCCGACCTCGCTAACCTGCGCGCTCATGCGGAGCGGATGGGCTGTTCGGTCCTCGCCGACCTCGATCTGGCGCTTTTGCGGAGCTGGCTCGCTTCGATGCGCGCCGCCGGGGCGGCGCCGGCAAGCCTGGCCCGGCGCGCCTCGATGGCCCGGGTCTTCTCTTCCTATGCGGCGCGCCGTGGCTTCCTCGACACCGACGTCGCCGCACGGCTCGTGGGTAACCGTACGGTCAGAAGGGTGCCTGAGGTGCTCACCGCCGCGGCCGCGCGTCAGCTCCTTGAGAACCCTTCGCCTGATGTGTCGCCCCCGGGCACGTCGCAGCCGTCCGGGCTGCCGGACTCGACGGCAGACTCCGAGCGGGTCGTACGGCGGGCGGTGGAGCTGCGGGACGCACTCGTTCTCGAGCTTCTGTATGGCAGCGGAATCCGGGTGTCCGAGCTGTGCGGTCTTGACCTGGGGCACATTGATGACGACCGAAGGTTGCTGCGGGTCCTCGGTAAGGGCGGCAAGGAACGCAGCGTGCCGTTCGGTGTGCCAGCGGTGGTCGCCCTACGATCCTGGAGATCAACGGGACGGCCGCGGCTGATGACCGCTCGTAGCGGGCGTGCGCTGCTCCTCGGCCTGCGCGGAGGTCGCCTCGATCCGCGCACGGTACGGCGGATTCTGACGACGAGGGTGGCGGCCGGTGTCGCTCCGGCCGGCCTGACTCCGCATGGTCTGCGGCATTCGGCTGCGACGCACATGCTGGAAGGCGGGGCCGATCTGCGCTCCGTCCAGGAATTTCTCGGCCATGCGAGTCTCGCGACCACGCAGATCTACACCCATGTGACACCGGAACGGTTGCGCGCGGCCTTCGAGCAGGCTCACCCCCGAGCCTGAGACAAGGCCGGGGACCCAGGGGAGCGATCTGCTGGGAGGAGGGGCAGGAGGCGGGGCGGAGTTCTGCGGAAGAACAGCAGGGGATCGAGGTAGTCCATCCCGCGCAGAAGCCCCCAGTGCAGGCATGCGGCCACCGGACAGCCTGGATGGCCATCGCTCATCCAGCCGAGCAGGTCTCCGGCTCGGACCGCGGTTCCGGGGCTGATCGCCGGCGTCAGTGGTTCGTAGGTCGTGCGGAGGTCGCCATGCGTGACGGTGACGATGCCGCGGTTCGCCACGGACCCGGCGAAACTCACCACCCCGTCGGCCGCGGCGAGAACCGGGGCGGCCGGAGAGGCCTTGAGGTCGACTCCGCGATGACCGGGTCCGTAGGGCGAAGGCGGGCGTTTGAAACCGCGGCTCACCGTGACGGCCCCCGACAACGGCCATCGCAGAGCCCGGACCCCGCCGCCGTGGGCCGGCGGTGCCGCGGAGTTCTCCGGTCCGACGTCGCCGGGTGGCGGGTCCGGGTGCTCGTCCCCTTCTCCGCCGCCCAGCGGGCCAGCGGCCGGCGGGGTCACGGCCGGCCGCGTTCGTTCCCCGGCCCGGCGGGCCGCCGGCCGGAGGGATCGTGGGGCGGAGGAAGGCCGGACGGCGGGAGTCGCCGGTCGTCGAGGTGACGAGGTCGCCTTCGGCGCGGGGGCCGGGGGCGAGGGGGCCGGATGTGCCGCCGGCGTCGACCGCGCCGTGGACGGAGCAGGTGTCGTCGAGGGTTCCGCCGACGTGCCGGGGGTGAGCCTGAGAGGAGGTGGGCCCGCGGTCCTCACCACAGCCCGAACCTGGCTGACCCCCAGAGCCTGCTCGATGACGTCGTGGCGGGGCTCGGTACCGAACCCGTCACCGGGGCCGAGCCCACCGGCGGAGTCGGTCGCACCGGACGGGGCAGACCGCCCGGGCTCGGACAAGGACTCGGGCAAGGCGGTGGTGCTCCGTTGCGGATCACGTGCCGCCAGGACGAGGCGTGGCCCGTCGGCGTGTGGCTTGATCGGCATCGTGACGGGCCGTCCCAGGGCGATCAGGATGGCGACCGCCGGGATGACGAGCCAGAGCGGGTCGAAGCGTGGCAAAGGGGGCATGACGGTGACACCTCCGGGTCCGGGGGAGGCGCGGCGGCCGGATCCGGTCCAGGTCCGCTCGTCCGGCCGCCGCTGTGCCGGTCCGAAGGGGGAGCGGACCGGCCTCGTCCACGGTGCGGCGTTTTGACGCCGTTGGGTAGACCGGCCGTGTGATCTGTGGATAACTCCCGCCGGGTGCTGTCGATGCCCGCGCTCTGTGGACATCGCCGGCCGGTCCGTTGATCCGATCCGATGTGGTAGTCCGATGGATCCTCGTGCCCGGCGGGTATCATCGATCGCAGGGCCCGTCCACCGGGCCCAGTTCGCACGCCCACTGTCGATGATCCGGATCTGATCATCGGAAGGGTCTCCTCGGTCCGCCGCACAGCGGCGGCCACGACCAATCGGGCGTCAGGGGCTGCCGTCGTCAGATGGCGCCGTCACAACCGAGGCGTCCCGGCCCAGGCCGGGCGGGAAGGAGCGACGTCCGATGGCCGTCGTCACCATGAAGCAGCTGCTGGAGAGCGGTGTGCACTTCGGGCACCAGACCAAGCGCTGGAATCCGAAGATGAAGCGGTACATCTTCACCGAACGTAACGGCATTTACATCATCGACCTGCAGCAGACACTGTCCTACATCGACCGCGCCTACGACTTCGTCAAGGAGACCGTGGCGCACGGTGGGACGGTCCTGTTCATCGGGACGAAGAAGCAGGCCCAGGAGGCAATCGAGGAACACGCGGCCCGGGTCGGAATGCCGTACGTCAAGGAGCGGTGGCTCGGTGGCATGTTGACCAACTTCTCCACGGTCTACAAGCGTCTTCAGCGGCTCAAGGAGCTCGAGGAGATCGAGGTGACCGGTGGTACCGAGGTGCGCACGAAGAAGGAGCAGCTCGTGCTGACCCGGGAGAAGGTCAAGCTGGAGCGCACCCTCGGCGGTATCCGCGACATGAGCCGGGTGCCGAGCGCGGTGTGGGTCGTCGACACCAAGAAGGAGCACATCGCCGTCGGTGAGGCCCGCAAGCTCGGCATTCCCGTCGTGGCGATTCTCGACACGAACTGCGACCCGGACGAGGTCGACTACCCGATCCCCGGCAACGACGACGCGATCCGCAGCGCTGCCCTGCTCACCCGGGTGGTCGCCGATGCGGTCGCGGACGGTCTGATGGCCCGTGCGGGCGCCTCGAGCTCTGCCGATGCCAAGCCCGAGCAGTCCGCGGGTGAGGAGCCGCTCGCCGAGTGGGAGCAGGCCCTGCTGCGTGGTGAGGCACCTGCCGAGGCCCCGGGTGCGGTGGAGTCGGCGACGGTGGAGCCGGCGACGGCGGAGCCCGCGGACGGGACACGGCCGGACGCCGCGGTCGGCACCGCGGTCTGACCCGCTACCGCGTCTCATTCGCCTGCGGTGGTGGCGATCGACCAACGGTGACATTGTGTGAGGATGACGGTGGTTCCCCGAGTCGGGTCGGGGACCACCGCTCCCGAATGTCAGGCCTGGTTCCGGTGGTCGGACCCGTGCACCGGATCGGGCGCGCAGCCAGGGCCGCTCGGGCGGGCGCTCCCGCGGCGCCCGGCGGGCACCGCGGGACCGGGGCCGATAGAACTACGACAGCATCCAGACCCACACCGACGAGAAGAGCACCATGGCAGAGATTTCAGTCGCTGACATCCGGAAGCTCCGGGAGCTCACCGGCGCTGGGATGAGCGACGTCAAGAAGGCGTTGGTCGACAACGCCGGGGACTTCGAGAAGGCGAAGTCCTGGCTGCGGGAGAAGGGCAAGGCGCAGGTCGCCAAGCGTGCGGCACGCAGCGCCGCCAACGGCCTGGTCGAGTCCTATCTGCATCGGACCGACCCGCAGCTCCCGCCCACCCTCGGCGTGCTCGTCGAGCTTCGCTGCGAGACGGACTTCGTGGCCAAGACCGAGGACTTCAAGCAACTCGCCCGCGATCTCGCGCAGCACATCGCCGCGGCGGACCCGCTGTACGTCACCGCCGAGCAGATCCCGAACGAGGTCCTCGAGGCGGAGCGAAAGATCTACGAGGCCGCGGCCCGCGAGGAGGGCAAGCCCGAGCAGGCGATCGCGAAGATCGTTGAAGGGCGCGTCAACGGGTATGTGAAGAGCAGCGTGCTGCTTGACCAGCCATGGGTGAAGGACGGCAAGGTGACCATCCGAGCTCTGCTCGACCAGGCCGGCGCGTCACTGGGTGAGAAGATCGAGGTCGGTCGGTTCTCCCGGTTCAACATCCGCCAGGCCTGAGCGTCGTCGGACCGCCGGCTCCCTGTCGGGTGGCCGGCGGCCGGCGGCCGTCGGCTCCGAGGCTTCTCGGTGGGTGCGGTGTCGGCCCAGGTCGGCGGGGACGTCGTGGTAGGGCACACTGCAGGCGGCGGCTGTGCGATCATCGGTCAGGCGAATCCGGGACCGGGCGGGACGGCTTCGCCCCTGGGACGACGAACTCGGCTGCGCTCGGCCGAACCGCGGTGATGACAGGACCGGCGCCCGGTGGACGCCGGCGGACCAGGAACAGACGGAAGGAAATGCGGTGATCGACGACACGCTTCTCGAGGCCGAGGAGAAGATGGAGAAGGCGGTCTCGGTCGCCAGGGAGGACTTCGCGAACATCCGCACGGGGCGTATCACTCCCGCGGTCTTCTCCAAGATCCTGGTGGACTACTACGGCGCTCCGACACCGGTGCAGCAGCTCGCGTCGTTCCACATCCCGGAGCCACGTATGGTGATCATCACGCCTTACGACAAGTCGTCCCTGGGGGCGATCGAGAAGGCCGTGCGTGATTCCGATCTCGGGGTCAACCCGAGCAATGACGGCACCATCATCCGGTGTGTTTTTCCGGAGCTGTCCGAGCAACGGCGTCGCGATCTTGTCAAGGTGGCTCGGACCAAGGCCGAGGAAGCCCGGGTGAGTATCCGCAACGTCCGACGTCACGCCAAGGACACGATCGATCGGATCGTGCGGGACGGCGATGCCGGCGAGGACGAGGGCCGGCGGGGTGAGAAGGATCTCGACGAGGCAACCCACCGATACGTCGGACAGGTGGATGAACTTCTTCGGCTCAAGGAATCGGATCTTCTCTCGGTTTGATCACTCCCGCGTCCGTTCTCGATACCGGCCGCTCGCTCCGATGTTCGGTTCCCATGGTCTCGGAATCGCCTGGACGGTCCCCGGATCCGCGCATGACGCATACGCGATGCGGCGGTCGCTGCCCACGGCCGGGCAGCCATGACGACTGTCGACGGCCGCGCGGTGGCTGAGTCCGGGCCGTCCGGGTCATCCGCGCCGCCGGGATCCTCGCCGCCGGGATCCTCGCCTGGGTCCGGTAATCACGGCCGGCCCGCCGGGACGGCGTCCCGGCCCTCACGTGCCGGCCGCAATCTGCCGGCCGCCATCGGTGTCGGCATCCTTCTCGGTGCCGTCATCCTCGTTCCGCTGTTCACCCTGCGGGTGATCTTTGTCGGGGTGATCAGTGCCGCGATGGCCCTGGGCACCCACGAGGTGGTCCGCGCGATCCGACTGACGCAGGTACGGGTTCCCCTGCTTCCCCTGGTTGCCGGGGCGGCGGCCATGCCGGTCGTCGCGTACGCCGACGGGACCACCGGCCTGCTGCTGACTCTCGCCGGCACCATCGGCGTGGCGGCGCTGGTCCGTGCTTTCGGGCCGTCCACGGGTCTGCTCCGCGACGTCGCCGGCGCCGCGTTCGTGGCCGGCTACATCGGCTTTCCGGCAGGCTTCGCCGCGCTGCTCACCGAACCCTCCGATGGTCGCTGGCGAGTCGTCGCCTTTCTGGGAACGGTGGTGGCCAGCGACGTCGGTGGTTACACGGCCGGTGTCCTCTCCGGCGGTCGGCACAAGATGGCCCCCACCGTCTCCCCGGGGAAGTCGTGGGAGGGATTCGCCGGTTCGGCGGTGACCTGTGTGATCGTCGCCGGGATCGTGCTGGCCTGGCCGCTGGAGGCCGAGGCCTGGCAGGGCGTTCTGCTCGGGCTGGCGGTCGCGTGTACCGCGACGATCGGCGACCTGGGTGAGTCTCTGCTCAAGCGCGACATCGGCATCAAGGACATGAGCAGCCTGCTGCCCGGCCATGGTGGCCTGATGGACCGTCTGGACTCGTTGTTGTGCACCGCCCCGGTCGCCTGGCTTCTGATCACTTCCTTCCTGAACTGATCGAAACCGGGTCCAGTCGACCGGTCTCGCCTCTCGTAGGCCCCTTCGGACAGATCAGTGCATTCGTCTCGGTCGCGGTCACCTGGCAGACTGGATCCGCGATGACTGCCACGACCGCCGAATCCGGACGTCCGGACCAGCCCCCGACCGCCGAGGCGGGCCGGCCCGTGCGGCTGACACTCACCCGGCGAGCGGGCCGAGCGCCGCGTCACCTCGCCGACCTGACCCGGCAGGAACGGCGTGACGTCGCGGTGTCGCTGGGGCAGCCGGCCTTCCGCGCCGATCAGGTGGCCCGGCACTACTATGCGCGGTTGATCGCCGCCGATGAGCCCGAGGCGATGACCGACCTGCCGGAGCGGGACCGCCAGCCGCTCCTCGACGCCCTGCTGCCGAGGCTGCTCGTCCCGGTGCGGACGCTGAGCTGCGACGACGGTCTGACCCGCAAGACGGCATGGCGGACCGTGGACGGCGCTTCTCTCGAGTCTGTGATCATGAGATATCCGGATCGCGCGACGGTCTGTGTGTCGAGCCAGGCGGGCTGCGGCATGGGCTGCCCGTTCTGTGCCACCGGTCAGGGGGGGCTGACCCGCAACCTGTCGACCGCGGAGATCGTCGAACAGGTCGTGCACGCCGCCCGGGTTCTCCGGCGCCGTGAGCTCGCGGGCGGCGAGACCAGGTTGTCGAACGTGGTCTTCATGGGGATGGGCGAGCCGCTGGCGAACTATGCCGCGGTGATCGCCGCGCTACGCCGCCTCACCGCTCACCCCCCCGACGGCCTGGGCCTGTCGGCTCGCGGCCTGACGGTCAGCACCGTCGGCCTCGTTCCGGCGATTCGTCGTCTGGCCGGAGAGGGCCTGCCGGTGACTCTGGCGGTGTCCCTGCACGCCCCGGACGACGTTCTACGGAACGAACTCGTCCCCATCAACACCCGTTGGCCGGTGGTCGAGGTGCTCGCGGCCGCCTGGGAGTACGCCGAGATGACCGGCAGACGGGTAAGCGTCGAGTACGCGCTGATCGACGGGGTCAACGATGACGTGGGACGCGCCGACGCCCTCGCGGACCTGCTCGTCGGCCGGCTCGCGCATGTGAACCTCATTCCGTTGAATCCGACCGGTGGATCCTCGTGGCGCGCCAGCGCCCCGGCCGGCCAGCGCGCGTTCGTCCGCCGGCTCCGTGACCGCGGCATCGTGACGACGGTGCGCGACACCCGGGGCCGGGAGATCGCGGCAGCCTGCGGACAGCTCGCGGCCGAGCCGGCCGGGAAGCCGGAGCGGAGGGACCGGCCGGAGCAGGTCGGATCCGACCGTCTCGTCGAGTTCGGTGCCGTGGGGAGCACGACGCCTGACGGTGACCGTGTCCTTCGGTAGTCCGACGAGTCGACGCCGGGGGGCCTCCCGGCCGGGTATCCGGGCGACGAACACCGTATGGCTGCCGATCACGGCCGCCGCCGGAGTGTTGCTGCTGCTCCTGTGGTACGCGATGTCCCAGGAGCCGGGGCCGGCGAAGACCTCGGCGACCCAGGCCGCTCTCGGAGCATCCGGCGGTCGTGCCGCCGGTGCCGCCGTGGCGTCGGCCATACCGTTGCCCACGGTCCCACCACCCCCCGAGAGCGGCTGCGTCACCGGGAAGACCCTGCCGTCCGGGATCGGTACCCGCACGCTGCGGGTGGGAGGAACCGAGCGCGGCTACGTCCTCGCCGTACCGACCGCGGGTCCACGGGCCAGGCCACTACCACTGATCTTAAATTTCCATGATCTGAATCAGACGCCGGAAGATCTGGAAGCGTACACGCGGCTCGCCGATCAGGGGACGAAGGCGGGCTTCGTGGTCGCCGCCCCGATCGGGACGCAGATGCGGTGGAACTTCACCAGATCGAAGGCGGTGGGACCCGACGACGTACTCTTCGTCGGCGCGCTGCTCAACGACCTTGTCGGTCAGATGTGCCTGGACGCGGGACGCGTCTTCGCCGTGGGCTACGGTGACGGCGCGAACATGGTGCTCACGCTGGCCTGCGCGCTGCCGGGCCGTCTTGCGGCGGCGGTGACCGTCGGGTCGAGCGTGCTGCCCGGCTCCTGCGCCAAGCCCGCCACCAACGTCCTGGAGATCCATGGGACCTCGGACCAGATCGCACCGTATGCCGGCGGAGGTGCTCCGCGACCGGCCCCCTTCACCGGGGTCGTCGCGCAGCCCGTGGAAGACCGGCTCGCCCGGTACGCCTCCGCTCTGGGCTGCGGCGGAGCCCGCCAGACCTCCCGGGACACGGCCGCCTGGCAGCGCACCGTGTGGAGCGGCTGCCCAGCCGGCCACGATGTCGGACTGTTAGCCATGCAGGGCGCGGGGCACACCTGGCCGGGGGCGCAGGCACGCCCGGCGCTGGGTCCGACCTCCGTCAGCCTGAGTGCCACCATTGTGGCGTTGACCTATTTCGGTTACACGCCTACGCCCGCGACAAGTGGCCTGCCCGCTCCCGCCGTCTCCGCCGGTCCCGCCGGCCCGGGCGTCGCCACCAGTCCGACTCCCGCGGCACCGTCGGCTGAATCCTCCGGACCCGCCGCATCCTCCGGACCTGCCACCACGCCCGCGTCGCCCGCCGCCCCGGATGCCGCCCCCCGTGCCGAACCGTCCGGGCAGCCGGCAGCCGGCGCCACACCTTCTTCCTCACCCGGCCGGGGATGAGTAGACGTCGGAGCCGTCGTCGACGTGACCGACCGGGCCGACGTGCCACCCCGATCGGGGTGGCCGATCGGGGTGGGCGGCGACCGCAAAGTCCTGCCCACCAGACCTGACGAAACGTAGTTGTCACTGGACCCATTGCGCATCTTCGGGTGGCACCTGTCATGAACCGAACAGGGCGGCGTCGAGCGGTCGGTGGGCCTGAGAGAATAGGTGACGTGGTGGAGGCTTCGATCCTGCGTGAGGTTGTCCTGCTCGGGTCCACCGGTTCGATCGGAACCCAGGCAATAGATGTCGTACGCCGCAACCCGCAGCGGTTCCGGGTGGTGGCGTTGATGGGCGGCGGGTCCCGGGTGGACCTGCTCGCCGCTCAGGCACTGGACCTCGGCGTCCAGGCCGTGGGAGTGGCGGCGGCCTCGGCCGCTCAGGACCTCCAGCTGGCCTTCTTCGCCGAGGCGTCGCGGCGTGGCTACCGTCGGGGTGAGTTCCCCGTGCCAAAGATTCTCGCCGGTCCCGACGCCGCGAGCGAGATCGCGGCGTGGCCATGCGACATCGTCCTCAACGGCATCACCGGCTCGGTCGGGTTGGCCCCGACGCTCGCGGCGCTGGCCGCCGGCCGGACTGTGGCGTTGGCGAACAAGGAATCGTTGGTCGCCGGGGGGCCGTTGGTGCTCGACGCGCTCGGTGGCGACCCCGACCGCCTGGTGCCGGTGGATTCCGAGCACTCCGCACTGGCGCAGTGCCTGCGTGGCGGGCGGCGGGACGAGGTACGCAAACTGGTGTTGACCGCCAGCGGAGGTCCCTTCCGCGGGCGCCGCCGCGACGAGCTTGCCGCCGTTACCCCGGAGCAGGCGTTGGCCCATCCCACCTGGGACATGGGACCCCTGGTGACGATCAACTCGGCGACCCTGATGAACAAGGGGCTTGAGCTGATCGAGGCGCACCTGTTCTTCGGGGTTCCCTACGACGACATCGAGGTCGTCGTGCACCCCCAGTCGTTGGTGCACTCGATGGTCGAGTTCACCGACGGCTCGACGATCGCTCAGGTCTCCCCACCGGACATGCGACTGCCCATCGCGCTGGCGCTCGGCTGGCCGGACCGGGTGGCGCAGGCACAGCCGCCGATGGACTGGTCGCGGGCGCAGGCGCTTACCTTCGAACCGCTGGACGAGGTGGCGTTCCCGGCGGTGGAGCTCGCGCGCACAGCCGGGCGGCGCGGCGGCACCGCCCCCGCGGTCTTCAACGCCGCGAACGAGGAGGCGGTGGCGGCCTTCCTCGCCGGGCGGCTGCCCTTCATCCGTATCGTCGACCTGGTGGCCGAGGTCATCGCCGAGCACGAAGTGATCGATCATCCCACGGTGGAGGAGGTGTTCGCCACCGAACGAGCCGCGCGGGCGGCGGCAGGGCGGCTGATCCGGCGCGAGACCGAACGGGACACGGTATGAGCCGCCCCCCCGGCGCCGAGGGGGCGGTCTGATGGAGCTTCTCGGCATTGCGGCGTTCGCACTGGCCCTGCTGGTGTCGGTCGTCGCGCACGAGGCCGGGCATTTCGTGACGGCCCGGCACTACGGCATGAAGGCCTCCAAGTTCTTCGTCGGTTTCGGGCCGACCATCTGGTCCCGGCGGCGGGGGGAGACCGAGTACGGTGTCAAGGCCATTCCGGCCGGCGGTTTCGTCAAGATCGAGGGGATGACTCCGCTCGAGGAGATCGATCCGGCCGATGAACCCCGCGCCTTCCACAATGCGCGGGCGCGGGCCCGGCTCGTGGTCATGTCGGCCGGTTCCTTCGTGCATTTCGTCATCGCCATCGTGCTGGTCTACGGAGTGCTCGTTGTCCTGGGCACGACCACGATCAGCGAGTCGAGGGTCGGCGCGACGAGTTGCATCGCCACGACCGCGACTTGTTCCGGACCGGGGCCGGCCGCGGCGGCCGGTCTGCGGCCGGGTGACCGGATCGTCAGCTTCGGCGGAGTTCCGGTCACGACCTGGACGCAGTTCACCCGGCAGGTGCGTGCGCACGGAGCGGGGCCTGCGGTGATGGTCGTCGAACGGGACGGCCGCACCCTCACTCTCACGCCGAACCTGGTGGAGGTCCGGCGCGATCGGGAGACCGGGCAGGCGGGCGACGACCGGGTCGGCGCCTTGGGCGTCAAACCGGGAACCGAGACAGTGCACTACAACCCGATCGAAGCGGTGCCCCGCACCTTCGATGTCATCGGGTCCGGGTTCACCGGCATGTACGAAACGCTGACCCGCCGGATCGGTGATATCGGTAATATCTTCAGCGACAACCGCGACCCCCAGGGTTTCATCAGCGTGGTGGGAGCGGCGCGTATCGGCGGTGACGTGGTCTCGGCCGAGGGCAGTTCGGCCGTGGACCGGGTGCGGAACCTTCTCATTCTGGTCGCCGCGATCAATCTCGCGGTCGGAATTTTTAACCTGTTGCCCCTACTCCCGTTGGACGGCGGTCATATTGCCGTGCTGGGCTTCGAGCAGGCCCGGCACGGTCTACGCAGGCTCCGGGGTTATCGCGGTCCGGTGCAGAAGGTGGATTTCGCCAAACTGTTACCAGCCACGTACGCCACGGTCGTCGTATTGCTCGGGTTCAGTCTGCTTGTCCTGTCCGCCGACATCGTCAATCCCATTCGCCTGAATCAGTAATTTCGTATGAACATGCGCGACGGTGTGCCATTCTGCCCTGCCTCCTGCAGCCGACAGGCCGAGTCAGTCGCACGTCGATCTTCGTCTCCGATTCGCCAGTGAGGACAACGTGACCGTAACTCTGGGCATGCCAACCGCTCCGGCCCGTCCGCTCGGCACGCGGCGGCACAGCCGGCAGATCCACGTGGGCAACGTCCTGGTCGGGGGTGACGCTCCGGTCTCCGTTCAGTCGATGTGCACCACGTTGACGTCGGACGTCAACGCCACGCTGCAGCAGATCGCACAGCTGACAGCGTCGGGATGCCAGATCGTCCGGGTCGCGGTGCCAAGCCAGGACGACGCCGACGCCCTCGCCGCGATCGCCCGCAAGTCCCCGATCCCGGTGATTGCCGATATCCACTTCCAGCCCAAGTACGTCTTCGCCGCGATCGACGCGGGCTGCGCCGCGGTCCGGGTCAACCCCGGCAACATCAAGGCTTTTGACGACAAGGTCGGGGAGATTGCTCGCGCGGCGAAGGCCGCCGGCGTTCCGATCCGGATCGGGGTCAACGCGGGTTCACTCGACAAGCGGCTGTTGGCGAAGTACGGCAAGGCCACGCCGGAGGCGCTGACGGAGTCGGCCTTGTGGGAATGCTCGCTGTTCGAGGAGCACGACTTCCGTGACATCAAGATCTCGGTGAAGCACCACGACCCGGTCGTCATGATCCAGGCGTACCGGCTGCTCGCCCAGGCCTGCGACTACCCGCTGCACCTCGGTGTCACCGAGGCCGGACCGTCCTTCCAGGGCACGGTCAAGTCCGCGGTCGCCTTCGGGGCCCTGCTCGCCGAGGGAATCGGTGACACGATCAGGGTGTCGCTGTCGGCACCGCCGGTCGAGGAGGTGAAGGTCGGCACCGCGATCCTGGAGTCCCTGGGACTTCGGCAGCGTAAGCTCGAAATCGTATCCTGCCCTTCCTGCGGTCGGGCTCAGGTCGATGTCTACACCCTTGCCAATCAGGTCAGCGCCGGTCTCGAGGGCATGGAGGTCCCGTTGCGCGTCGCCGTCATGGGCTGCGTCGTGAACGGGCCGGGCGAGGCCAGGGAGGCCGATCTCGGCGTCGCATCCGGGAACGGCAAGGGTCAGATCTTCGTCCGAGGTGAGGTCGTGAAGACCGTTCCGGAGGCGCAGATCGTGGAAACCCTCATTGAGGAAGCCATGCGGCTGGCCGAGGAGATGGCGGCGGACGGCACCCCGTCCGGCGAACCCTCGGTTTCCGTGGGTTAACCGGTTCGACCGGATGGGCCTACCTCTGCGGTCCGCGCCGACCCGTCTGCTTGACGACAGGGATCTTCCGGCCGTCCGCGAGCTCTTGGCCCGCAACCCGGTCGCCGATGTGTTCGTCGCATCTCGGGTCGAGGCGGCGGGGCTCGACCCGTGGCGTCTCGGCGCCGAGATGTGGGGGCACACCGTGGACGGCCGCCTGGTCGCCCTGTGTTATTTCGGCGCCAACCTCTGGCCCGTGGCGGCGGGCCCCACCTCGGCGAGACTGTTCGCCGAGCGGGCCCGCCGGCAGGGACGGCGCTGCTCGTCCATCGTCGGCGTCTCCTCCTCGGTGACGGCGATGTGGAAGCATCTGGAGCCGACCTGGGGGCGGGCCCGAGAGGTACGGGCCGACCAGCCCCTGCTGGTGATCGACCGCCCGCCGCGGGTCGCCCCCGATCCGGCGGTGCGTCCGGTGCGCCCGGACGAGCTGGACGTCATCCTGCCGGCCTGCATCGCCATGTTTACCGAGGAGATCGGGGTGTCCCCGGTGCTCGCCGACGGCGGCGCCCTTTACCGCGCCCGCGTCGCCGAGTTTGTCGGTCAGCGGCGTTCCTTCGCCCACATCGCCGACGGCCGGGTGCTGTTCAAGGCCGAGATCGGCGCCGTCGCGGGCGACGTCTGCCAGATCCAGGGCGTCTGGGTCGACCCGGCGCTGCGTGGGCGCGGCCTCGGCGCCGCGGGAACCGCGAGCGTGGTCGCGCTGGCGCGGGCCGCCTTCGCCCCGCGGGTCAGCCTGTACGTCAACGACTTCAACCATGCCGCCCGCCGAGTCTACGACCGGGTGGGCTTTCAGCGGGTCGGGACCTTCGCGTCGATCCTGTTCTGAGGTCGATCCTGTTCTGAGGTCGATCCCGGTCTGAGAGCGTCCCGGACCCGCTCCTATGGTGTCCGGGGCCTCTGCGCTCCAGCGAAAAAAATGTCTGTTTTGTCGGATATGTGCTCCTGTCTGGTCAAAGATATTGCAGATCGATGTCATCGTGATGAAGCCACCTGGCCAGGATGGGCACCATCTGGCATGCTTACCATCCCGATGACTTCGATCGACTTGCATGGCGCGGGTGTCAGCCCGCGTGAGGGGGTATCTATGAGGCCGAGCAGACTGTGGCGTGCAGCGACGCCACTCATCGCCGCGGGGGCGCTTGTACTGGCGGTGGTGGGCTGCTCGAGTGACGACGGGGACTCCCAGACGGTCGCCTCGAACGGCCAGATCACCGGCACCCTACGGCTCGGGTACTTCCCGAACCTCACCCACGCGCCAGCTCTCTACGGCGCCGAGAAGGGGATCTTCGCCAAGGACCTCGGCTCTGGAGTCACGCTCAAGACATCGACCTTCAACTCCGGCGTGCAGGAGGCGGAGGCGATTCTGTCCGGCGCCATCGATGCCGGTTATATCGGTCCCAACCCGGCGGTCAACAGCTTCATCAAGTCGCACGGGGAGGCGGTGCGGATCGTCTCCGGCGCTACCTCGGGTGGTGCGTCGCTGGTGGTCAAGCCTGAGATCACCTCCGTCGCGCAGCTCAAGGGCACCACGCTCGCCACCCCGAGCCTGGGCAACACCCAGGACGTGGCGCTGCGGTACTTCCTCAAGAAGAACGGGCTGAAGACCGACACCCAGGGTGGGGGTGATGTCTCCATCAAGCCCCAGGACAACACCGTGACGGTGGACGCCTTCGCCAACAGGGCCATCGACGGGGCCTGGGTGCCCGAGCCGACGGCCTCCCGGCTCGTCGCAGCGGGGGGCAAGGTGCTCGTCGACGAGGCCGACGAGTGGCCGGAGACCAAGGGCCAGTTCGTCACGACGGTGCTTCTGGTGAGCACGGACTATCTGAAGAAGAACCCGGAGATCGTCCGCCGGCTCATCACGGCGAATGTGGAATCGATCAACGCGCTCAACGCCGACCGTGACGCCGGCGCGAAGGTCACCAACACGGCGCTGGGCAAGCTGAGCGGCAAGCCGCTGTCCGACAAGATCCTCACCTTGGCCTGGAAGGGGCTGACCTTCACTCCGGACCCGATCGCGGCGTCCCTGTTCACCTCGGCAAAGCACCAGGAGGAGCTCGGCCTCATCAAGAACCCGAAGCTCGACGGTCTGTTCGATCTGACGGTCCTCAACGAGATCCTCGCCAAGCAGGGCAAACCGACGGTCGCCGACTCCTGACCCGCGGCACCCGGCGGTAGCCGGGCCGGCTGAACCTCGGTCCGAGACCACAGGGCGACGACCAGGCCGGGGTGTCGATCATCGATGCCCCGGCCTGGTCCGTCCGTCCATCCGTCCATGCACACCGGCCGCATACACCGCGACGGGGGAATGAACCATGACCGCTGTACTCGCCGACACCGCTGTACTCGCCGACACCGCTGTACCCGCCGACACCGCGCTGCGCATCCACCGCGTCAGTCGGGTCTTCGGATCCGGGCCCGCCAGCGTCAAGGCGCTCGACGACGTCTCCCTGGACGTCCGGGCGGGCGAGTTCGTCTGTCTCCTCGGCGCGTCCGGCTGTGGGAAATCGACCCTGCTCGGCTTGGTCGCCGGTCTCGACCAGCCGTCTGTGGGCGTCGTCGACACCACCGGCCGGCGGGTTGGGATGATGTTCCAGGACTCGGCGTTGCTGCCCTGGCTGACCGCGGGCGGCAACGTCGAGGTGCCGCTGCGGCTGCGGGGGATCGGCAAGGCCGAGCGGCGGGACCGGGTCGAGAGTCTGCTCGCGATGGTCCGGCTCGCCGGTATGTCCGCGAAGCGCCCCCATGAGCTGTCCGGCGGCATGCGCCAGCGGGTGAGCCTGGCCCGGGCCTTCGCGCAGGAGGCCGACATCCTGTGCATGGATGAGCCGTTCGGTGCGCTCGACGCGATGACCCGCGATCTGCTCCACGACGAACTTGAACGGATCTGGCGGGAGACGGGGGTCACCGTCATCTTCGTCACCCACGATGTGCGTGAGGCGGTCCGGCTCGGTGACCGCATCGTGCTGCTGTCCTCCCGGCCTGGCCGGGTCGCGGAGATCTTCGACGTCGACCTCGACCGCCCCCGCCGGATCGACTCCACCCACGTCTCGGAGCTCGCCACCAAGGTGACCGCGCGGCTACGCGAGGAGGTCGGCCGCCATGGCCACTGACGTCAGCGTCTCCAGCGATAAGAGTGTCCTGCTCGGCGAGGCGGGTAAGTCCTTCGACGTCGACACGGCCCTCGCCGGCCTCGACGCGCTGGACATCCCGACCGCGCAACGGCGGCCGTTCGCGGTCCGCGTCTGGGCGGCCAGCTGGCCGAAGCTCGGCGCTCTGCTCCTGTTCCTGCTGCTCTGGCAGATCGTCGTCTGGAGTGGCTGGAAGCCCAGCTATGTGTTGCCCGGCCCGGGCGAGGCACTGGGCGAGTTCGTCGACCAGCTGGGCAGCGGACACTTCTGGGACGCCCTCGCCCGCACCCTGGTCCGGGCCCTGGAGGGATACGCTCTCGCCGTGCTCATCGGCACCGTGGTCGGGATCGCGGTGTCCCGCTTCGGAGTCCTGCGTACCGCGGTGGGATCGTTCATCACCGCGGTGCAGACGATGCCCTCGATCGTCTGGTTCCCGCTCGCCGTCCTGCTGTTCAAGCTCAGCGAGTCCGCAATCATGTTCGTGGTGGTGCTCGGGGCGGCGCCCTCGGTGGCCAACGGCGTCATCTACGGCGTGGACTACGTGCCGCCTCTGCTGGTCCAGGTCGGCCGCAGCATGGGCGCGCGTAGCCTGTCCCTCTACCGGTACGTCGTGGTACCGGCGGCCCTGCCCTCGGTGCTCGCGGGCCTGAAGCAGGGCTGGGCGTTCGCTTGGCGCAGCCTGATGGCCGGCGAATTGCTGGTCATCGTTCCGGGGCATCCGTCCGTCGGAGCTGACCTGCAGAATGCCCGCGAACTACTCGACACGGTCGGGGTACTGGCCTCGATGATCACGATTTTCGTGATCGGGGTGCTCATCGACGCCGGGTTCAACGCGGCGGACCAGCGGATGCGGCAGCGCCGTGGGCTGGTTGCGGAGGGTACGACGGCGGTCCGGGCAGCTCGGCGTCGCCGGAGCGGCAGCGCCGACGGGTCCGCCGCGGCCGCCACCACGGCCACCTCCTCCGCCGGAGGCGGCACGGACGCCCCCCGTCCCGAGAGGGCTGGCTGAGGAAGTCCCGATTCCCCGGCCGGCAGGTTCGTTGGCCGGCAGGTTCGTTGGCCGAGCCGGCGGCGGGAACAGCGCCCGTCGGCGCGGGGCCGTGCCTCGCCCGGTGCCGACCCGGCCCACCCATTCGGCGAGGACCGGCGGCAAAATGGATGCATGCAGATCTCCGCTCGCGCCGACTACGCATTGCGCGCACTCCTGACGTTGGCCGCGAGCAACGGTCGGCTCGTCAAGGGCGAGGCGCTTGCCGCGGCGCAGGATCTGCCGCTGCGCTTCCTCGAGAACATCCTCACCGATCTACGCCGGGCGGGGCTGGTCCAGAGCCGCCGGGGCGCGGACGGGGGATACCAGCTGAGCCTTCCCCCCGAGCGGATCACCATCGCCACGGTGATCCGGGCGACCGACGGTCCGCTCGCCAGCGTGCGGGGCCGGCGTCCTGAGGACACGAATTACGACGGCGCGGCCAAGCACCTGCAGGATGTGTGGATCGCGGTTCGAGTGAACCTGCGGCGGGTGCTGGAGGCCGTGACCCTCGCCGACGTGGCGAGTGGTCAGCTTCCGGACATCGTGACCACCCTCGGCTGCGATCCCGACGCGTGGGTCACCCGCTGACGGGAGCGGCCCGGCCTCCCTGGACGCCAGGTCATGTCCCCGGTAGCGCGCGGCTCGCGGCTGCCAGCGGCATGCCGGCCGCGATGCGGGCCCGCTGCGCGCGTACGGCGGTGCCGGTCAGCGCGTCCAGAGCCAGCGCACGGACGTCCCCGACGAGCACAGCGACAGCGTCGTGGGCCGCCATGGCGCAGGCGTCCTCGATCCTGGCCAGGAGGGCCAGTGCCGCCCCGATGCCCTCCGGCGCGACGGGGAGCCGATAGGCGGGCAGTGCCGGTGGCGCATCCCCGCCGCGGGCCCGGATCGCGGTGATGAGGTCGTCGCGCAGCGCCTGGTGCGCCAGACAGCTCAGTCGCGCGAGCTCGCGCGCCTGAGCCGCGGCCGGGCCGAGCGGCGCGACGGCACCTCCCGCCGCCGCGGTGGCGTAGACCGCGGCATGCGTGGCCGTGAGCATCGTGACCAGTGCCGCGACGCCCGCGGGATCCGGGTGCTCGGTTGCGGCGGTCGATTCCGTGGGGGTCGCCGACGCCGGATCGCCCGATGGTGTGTCGGCGGTCATCCGGACACCCGGCTCGCAGCGAGGGCCAGCAGCTCCGCATGCGCGGTCCCGGCGGCGCACATGCTCGCCAGCAGGGACGCGAGCGGACCGCCCGCGCGCAGGCAGTCGGTGCGGGCGGCGTTCGTCGCCGCACCCTCCATCCCGGTCAGGGAGGCGAGGGTGGCGGCGCGGGCCGTGGGTGACTCGTTGACGAGCTGCGCCGTTCCCGCCGTCCCGGCGCCGTCACGCCCGATCGCCTGGGTCGGGGTGGCTGCCTGGGTCGGGGTGGCTGCCTGGGTCGGGGTGGCTGCCTGGGTCGGGGTGGCTGCCTGGGTCGGGGTGGCTGCCTGGGTCGGGGTGGTCGCCTGGGTCGGGGTGGTCGCCTGGGTCGGGGTGGCCGGTGCGGAGCCCGGGAACTGTTCGGCCAAGGTCCGGAGCTGGACCTCGTGATGGGCCCGCAGCGTGTCGAACAGGGGACGCAGGGACGGGTGGCGCTCGGCCGCCGTCCGGTACGCCGCGGCCAGCGCGGCCGCCCGGACGGCGGCGGCCCTCGCCGCCCGGCGGTCGTCGCCGTCCGGACCCACCGCGGGACCGGTCCGATTCGTCGTGACCGTGGTGCTGCAGCCGGCGGCCTCGAATCCGGCAAATCCGGCGAATCCGGTAAGGGCAAGGCTGGTCAGCCCGGTGAGGAGCCGTCGTCGGGAGGCGTGGGTGAGGTTCGCCGGATCCACCGTCGCAGCTTTGCACATCCCCTGCTGTCGTCCGGAGCGCCGTGTGGTCCGCGCGGCCTGATCCGGTTACCCCCGGGTCGCGACGGACCCCGGTCGGGGCGGACGTAGGCTATGGATCTCACCCGGGATGCCGTCGCCCCGGGGCGGCCCAGCCCGGCGGGACCGTCGGCGGTCGGTCCTCGCTGTTCGACGGTGCCGCGGGTCGGGTCGACGAGGGTCGCACGGCTTGATGGCGCCGGCCGAACCTGGGTATCGCCCCCGGGGGATGACAACGTAGCGGCCGGCCTACGGCGTGGGGAGCGACGTCGTGGGTTCGGCGGATGATCAGGCATCGCGGATGCGGGAAGGGACGGTCGAAGTGGTAGGGGCGGGGGAGGCCGGCCGCGCGCGTGACCGGAGCCCATCCGGATCGGCCCGCGGGCGCGGCGGCGTTCGGACGGCGCTGCGGGCTCGGCTGGCGGCTGGCCTCGCCGACGCGGGCTTCGATCTCGAGGATGTGACGGTCACACGGGCCGGATCGCGCAGCGTGGTGCGGGTGGTGGTGGACCGCGACGGAGGAGTCGACCTGGACGCGGTCGCGGACGCCAGCCGGCTCGCCTCCGAGCTGCTTGACGCCGCCGAGACCGACGGCCAGGGCCTGGTCGCCGGGCCTTATGTTCTCGAGGTCACCTCACCGGGCGTCGAACGGCCGCTGACCGAGCCTCGGCACTGGCGCCGCGCGATCGGCAGGCTTGTCACGGTACGTGATCGAGACGGCATCGTCCTCGCCGGGCGTGTCCTGTCCGCCGACGAATCGGGGGCGGATCTGGCGGTGGCGACGGATCCCGCGCGGCCCGGACGCCCCCCGCGTCGGCGGCTCGCGCGGGTGACCTTCGCACAGGTGGCCCGGGCTACCGTCGAGGTCGAGTTCTCGGCCGAGGCGTATGATGATCTTTCTATCGAGTCGGTGGAGACGCCGTCTTTGTCCGCCGTGTTGGTGGAACCCGGCGAGACAGCCGATCTCGGGTACGGAGAGCCGGACGACGATCTTCCGGCGGCGCCGGGGAGGGAATCCAATGACGACGGCCGGGAGGCCGGCCCCCGGGGCGCGGCCGGTAAGGAGATGACCCGGTGAAGCTCGACGTGGCCGCGCTGCGCGGAATCGAGCGGGAGAAGGACATTGCCTTTGACACCTTGGTGCAGGCGATGGAGACGGCCCTGCTGACGGCTTATCACCACACGGCCGGGTCCGCGCAGGACGCCCGGGTGGTGATCGACCGGACGACCGGAGATGTCTCCGTCCTTGCCCGGGAACAGGGCCCGGACGGCACCAGCCGGGAGTACGACGACACCCCGGCGGACTTCGGGCGGATCGCGACCATGACCGCCAAACAGGTGATCATGCAGCGGCTGCGCGAGGCCCAGCAGGAGGTCACCTACGGCCAGTACGCCGACCGGGAGCACGAGATCGTTTCCGGTGTGGTGCAACATCACGAACAGCGGGCCGGCTCCAGGGTCGTGCTCGTCAATCTCGGCACCGTCGAGGGTGTCCTGCCGCCGGCCGAGCAGGTCCCCGGCGAGCGGCTTGAGCACGGCGACCGAATCAAGTGTTATGTGGTGCACGTCGCGCGGGGGCCGCACGGACCCACGGTGACGTTGTCCCGCACCCATCCCGAGCTGGTGAAGGGGCTGTTCCGGCTGGAGGTGCCCGAGGTCGCCGACGGCACCGTGGAACTCGCCGCGATCGCCCGCGAGGCCGGGCATCGCAGCAAGATAGCGGTGCGGTCCCGGGTGGCCGGGGTCAACCCCAAGGGCGCGTGCATCGGGCCGATGGGCAGCCGGGTGCGTGCCGTCATGGCCGAACTGCGGGGCGAGAAGATCGATATCGTTGACTGGTCGGCCGACCCGGCAACCTTCGTCGGGAGCGCGCTGTCTCCGGCCCGGGTGGCCCGGGTCGAGGTGACGGATCCGGCGAGCCGCTCGGCGCGGGTGGTGGTGCCCGATTACCAGCTGTCGTTGGCCATCGGGCGTGAGGGGCAGAACGCCCGCCTCGCCGCCCGGCTGACGGGGTGGCGCATCGACATCCACTCTGACACCGAGGACTCCGGCGAGGGCGGTGGGAGCGGATCCGAACGGGACTCCGCTGGAGCGCCTCGACGATCGGGACCAGCTACGGTGCCGCGGCGATCACCTGCCGCGGGTGGCCATTCTCGGGGCCAGGCGGGATAGACTTACGATGGCGCGTCGTGCGGAGCCCGTCCGTACCTGTGTCGGATGCCGAAGCCGTGCGTCGAGTTCTGACCTACTGCGTATCGTCGTAGAAGGCGGCGAGCTTCTGCCGGATGCTCGTCGTCGGATGCGTGGTCGGGGTGCGCACGTGCATCCTGATCTTGCGTGCCTCGATCTCGCGGAGCGTCGCAAGGCGTTCTCACGAGCACTGCGGGTGTCAGGCCCGCTCGGGTCGAAGCAGGTCAGGCTGTATCTGGAGCGGTTTCGCCCGCGGTAGCCGGTCCCTCCGGGAGCGGTCCGCCGTAGTCGCGCCAGGCACAGGGAGATACCAGGTAAAGATGGATGGATGGAACGGGCGGACCGCGGCAGCGGGCCGGCCGGGTCAGACGGAGTGGGTACCCGCGCCAGCGGCATCCGCTCCCACAGGCGGCGCCAACAGACGTCGACAGGGAAGCAGGTCGAGACAGCGATGACCGCTCAATGAGCACCCAGCCATGATCACGACCGGCAGGTAACGAGGTCACGCGGGCACGGACCGCGGGCCGAACGAAGGAGCACCGTGGCAGGAAAGGCCCGCGTACACGAGCTCGCCAAGGAGCTTGGTGTCGACAGTAAGACCGTGCTCGCCAAGCTCAAGGATCTCGGCGAGTTCGTGAAGTCCGCTTCGTCCACTGTCGAGGCACCCGTCGTCCGCAAATTGAAGGAAGCGTTCCCCGCCGACGGCGCACCCACTTCCCCGGGCCGGGCCACCAGCCGTCCGGGACCGCCGGGTGGCGGCGCTCGTCCGACCCCGCCGTCCCGTCCTGGTCTGGCGCCTCGGCCCGGTCCGCGCCCGGTTCCCGGGCGGCCTGGTCCCCTCGGCCGGCCCGGTCCGGCGACCCCGGCGCCGTCCCCCTCGCCCGCGTCCCCGCCGCTACCGGCCTCCCCGGTGCAGGCTTCGCCGGTGCAGGCCTCCCCGGTGCAGGCTTCGCCGACGTCTGCACCCGCCGCTCCCCGTCCGGCCGCGGCCTCCGCCGTGCCCGCGCCGCCGATGCCGTCCGTGCCGTCCGCTCCCTCCGGGCCGCGACCCGGGCCGAACGCTCCGCGTCCCGGTGCCCCGCAGGGCGGTGGCCGTCCGCGTCCCGGCACCCCGGTTCCTCCCTCGGGTCCCACCGCTGGCGGTCCCACCGCTGGCGGTCCCACCGCTGGCGGTCCGACCGCTGGCGGTCCGACCGCAGGCGGCCCCCGGCCCGGGCCGCGTCCCGGACCCCGGTCGGCTGCGCCCGGTAACAACCCCTACACGACGCCGTCCGCTGGGCCGCGTCCGTCCGCTGGGCCGCGTCCGTCGGCCGGGCAGTCGGGTCCGCCATCGACGCCCACTCCCCGGCCCAGCGCCCCGCGGTCGGGTACCCCCCGGCCAGGTACCCCCCGGCCGGGTGGACCGCGCCCCGGTGGCACCGGTGCCGGTGGTCCACGGCCCACTCCCGGCGGGATGCCACCACGTCCCGGCGGTCCACGGTCAGGAGCGGGGGGCGGCATGCCGCCCCGCCCAGGTGGCACCGGGGGGCCGCGCCCCAACGCGAACATGTTCCAGCCTCGGCCCGCCGGTGGCCCTCCCGGACGCCCGGGCGGTGGTGGCGCGCCCGGTCGTCCCGGCGGTGGTGGCGCGCCCGGTCGTCCCGGCGGTGGCGGCGGTCCGCGTCCCGGCGGATTCGCCGGGCGGGGTGGTGCGCCCGGTCGTCCCGGTGGTGGTGGCGGCGGTGGTGGTGCGCCCGGTCGTCCCGGTGGTGGTGGCGGCGGTGGCGGTGCGCCCGGTCGTCCCGCGGCCGGCGGCCGTGGCCGCGGTGGGACCACGGCGGGCGCCTTCGGCCCCGGTGGCCGTGGTCGCCCCGGTCGCCAGCGCAAGTCCAAGCGCGCGAAGCGGCAGGAATGGGAGAGCGGGCTCGAAGCGCCGCGCATGGGCGCGATGGTGCCCCGCGGCAACGGGCAGGCCATCCGGCTTCCCCGTGGCGCCTCGCTGGCCGATTTCGCCGACAAGATCGACGCGAACCCGGGCGCTCTGGTCCAGGTCGTGTTCACCCAGCTCGGCGAGATGGTGACCGCGACCCAGTCCTGCACCGACGAGACGCTGCAGCTGTTGGGTGTCACGCTCGGCTACGAGGTCCAGATCGTCAGCCCGGAGGACGAGGACAAGGAGCTTCTCGAGAGCTTCGACCTCTCCTTCGGCGGGGAGTACGGCGACGACGTCGAGCTCAGCTCCCGGCCGCCGGTCGTGACCGTCATGGGTCACGTCGATCATGGTAAGACGAAACTGCTGGACGCCATCCGCTCCACCGACGTGGTCGGGGGCGAGGCCGGTGGTATCACCCAGCACATCGGTGCCTACCAGGTGCGGGCCAAGGTCGACGGCGACGAGCGTCCGATCACCTTCATCGACACTCCGGGCCACGAGACCTTCACGGCCATGCGGGCCCGCGGTGCGCAGGTGACGGACATCGTGGTCCTGGTCGTGGCCGCCGACGACGGGGTGAAGCCGCAGACCATCGAGGCGCTGAACCACGCCCAGGCGGCCGGCGTCCCGGTCGTGGTGGCGGTCAACAAGGTCGACAAGGAGGGCGCCGACCCGGCCAAGGTGCGGGGTCAGCTCACCGAGTACGGCCTGGTGGCGGAGGAGTACGGCGGCGACACGATGTTCGTTGACGTCTCCGCCCGCAACCGGACGAACATCGACGGCCTGCTCGAGGCGATCGTCCTGACCGCCGACGCATCCCTGGACCTGCGGGCTCCGACCGAGGTCGAGGCGCAGGGTGTCGCCATCGAAGGTCGGCTCGACCGGGGCCGGGGTCCGGTGGCGACCGTGCTGGTCCAGCGCGGCACGCTGAGGGTCGGTGACTCGGTCGTCGCCGGCGAGGCGTTCGGTCGGGTTCGGGCGATGCTCGACGAACACGGTGGTCAGGTGGTCGAGGCGGGCCCGGCCCGACCCGTCCAGGTCCTGGGGTTCACCAGCGTTCCCGACGCGGGTGACAACTTCCTGGTGGTGCCCGAGGACCGGGTGGCCCGTCAGATCGCCGAACGGCGTCAGGCCCGCGAGCGTAACGCGGAGCTGGCGCTGAGCCGGGGCCGTCCGACGCTGGAGACGATCCTCGAGCGGATGAAGGAGGGCGAGAAGACCCAGCTCAACCTCATCCTCAAGGGCGATGTGTCCGGTTCGGTCGAGGCGCTCGAGGACGCCTTGCTCAAGATCGATGTCGGTGACGAGGTCGGTCTGCGGATCATCGACCGTGGGGTCGGCGCGATCACTGAGACCAACGTGATGCTGGCGTCGGCGTCCGACGCGATCATCATCGGCTTCAACGTCCGGCCGCAGGGCAAGGCGACGGAGCTGGCCGACCGTGAGGGCGTCGAGGTCCGGTACTACTCGGTGATCTACCAGGCTATCGAGGACATCGAGAACGCCCTGAAGGGCATGCTCAAGCCCGTCTACGAGGAAGCGCAGCTCGGTACCGCCGAGGTCCGCGAGGTCTTCCGCGTGCCGCGGATCGGCAACGTGGCCGGCTCTCTGGTCCGTTCCGGCGTCATCCGGCGGAACACCAAGGCCAGGCTCATCCGCGACGGCGTCGTCGTGGCCGACAACCTCACGGTCGAGTCGCTCAAGCGTTTCAAGGACGACGCGACGGAGGTCCGCGAGGGCTACGAGTGCGGTATCGGTCTCGGGTCGTTCAACGACATCAAGATCGATGACGTGATCGAGACGTTCGAGCAACGGGAGGTTCCCCGCGCCTGAGCACCTCCGCGGCCGGTGACGATCGAGCTGTCTGCCCGATCGTCACCGGCGGTGTGTGCCCGGCGGCGGGAGACGACCATGTGGATCGGAACCCTCAGCCTTGATCTGCTGCTCGGTGACGTGCACTCGTTGAAGGAGAAACGGTCGGTGGTGCGGCCGATCGTGGCGGAGCTGCGTCGCCGTTTCGCCCTCAGCGTGGCCGAGACCGGCCATCATGATCTGCACCGGCGAGCCGAGATCGGGATGGCGGTCGTCGCCGCGGACCGGGCGCACTGCGTCGAGGTCCTCTGTTCCTGCGAGCATCTGGTGGCCCAGCGACCGGACGTCGAGGTCCTCGCCGCGCGGGCGCGCTACTTTTCGGCGGACGACGCGGACGACGAACCGCATGCACCCGGTGAACCGCACGCACCCGGTGCATCTGCCGCGGTGAGCGTGCCGCCGGCGGGACCGGCGAACGAGGAGGTGGACGGTGGCTGATCCGGCCCGGGCACGGCGGCTGGCCGTGCGTATCCGCGAGGTTGTGGCGTCCACGCTGGAGCGTGGCGTCAAGGATCCTCGACTCGGCATGGTGACCGTCACGGATGTGCGGCTGACGCCGGATCTGGTCGACGCGACGGTCTTCTACACCGTCTACGGCGATGAGACGGCGCGGCAGGCGTCGGCCCAGGCGCTCGAATCCGCCCGGGGGCTGCTGCGCAGCCAGGTCGGCCGGGCCACGGGGGTGAAGGTGACCCCGACGCTCACCTTCGTTCATGACCGACTTCCCGACGACGCCCAGCATCTGGAGAAGTTGATCAGCGTTGCCCGGGAACGCGACGCGTATCTGGCCGAGGTCCGTCGGGATGCTCGCCCGGCGGGCGACGACGATCCCTACCGCCGGCCGCGCCCCGCCGCCGGCGAGGTGGATGAGCTGAGCGAGGTGGATGAGCTGAGCGAGGTGGACGAGTACGGCGGGACGGCCCGGCAGGAGGGATGACGGGGTACGGGCCCGGGACACCGCGGTGACAGGCACGAGACAGCTGCGATGGGAACTGACGATGAGCGATGCGACCGATCTCGCGGGCCCGCCGGCGGCGTCGGTCAACCGCTCCCGCCCGGACGGTGCCGGTCCGACCGGTGATTTCCAGGCCGCGGTGACCGCACTGACCGGCGCGATCGACGCCGGTGACGACATCCTGCTGATCGCCCACGTGAACCCCGACGGGGACAGTCTCGGATCGGCGTTGGCGCTGGGGCTCGCGCTGCGGTCGCTGGGCGGAAGGCCGCGGGTGTCCTTCGACGCGGATCCCTTCGTCGTTCCCCGGGTGCTTCGTTTCCTCGCCGGTCAGGATCTGTTGGTGGCCCCCGAGGCCGTCACCGGCCGGCCGGGTCTCGTGGTGACCCTGGACGCCGGCAGCCGGTCCCGGCTGGGCAGGCTCGCCAGCACCACGGCCGGTTGCCGGGTCCTGGTCGTCGACCACCATGCCTCCAACACCCGGTTCGGCGATCTCAATCTGGTCGACCCCGAGGCGGCCTCGACCAGCGCCATGGTCATCGACCTCGTCGATGCCCTGGGCGTGCGGCTCGACCGGGACATCGCGACAGCGATCTACACCGGTCTGGTAACCGACACGGGATCGTTCCGTTTCGCCGCGACGACACCGGCGGTGCACCAGCTGGCCGCCCGGCTGGTGGCCACGGGCATCCGTCCCGACCTGATCAGCCGTGCCCTGTGGGACACCCACCGCTTCGGCTATCTCAAGCTACTCGGGGAGGTTCTCGGCCGCGTCCGGCTGGAGCCCGAGTACGACCTCGTCTGGTCCTGGTGCGGCCAGGCCGATCTGCGCGCCGCGGGACTGGAGTACGACGAGATCGAGGGGCTCATCGACACGGTGCGCACCGTGTCGGAGGCAGAGGTCGCCCTTGTCTGCAAGCAGGATGGTGACGTCTGGAAGGTCTCGGTCCGTTCCAAGGGGGACGTTGACGTCGGCGCGGTCTGTACGGCTCTCGGTGGTGGCGGCCATCGCTTCGCCGCCGGATTCTCCTGCGGGACGACGCTCGACGAGTTGATGGACGTGCTTCGGGACGCGCTGGCGCGGGCTCCGCGCCTGGGGGGCCCGGGGACTCCGGAGAATCCGCGCGGCCCGGGTGGCCCGAGGAACGCGGTCCGGAGCCCGCGGTGAGCACCCGGGGGGGATCCACCCGGGGATCCGCGCGGCCGGGGGGAGCCGCATCCCGCCGGGGATCCGGTCCCGGTCCCAGTCCCGGGCCACAGGTCGACGGGCTCGTCGTCGTGGACAAGCCGGCCGGCTGGACGTCGCACGATGTCGTCGCCAGGGCGCGGCGCATTCTCGGGCAGCGTCGGATCGGCCACGCGGGCACCCTCGATCCGATGGCGACGGGCGTGCTGGTGCTGGGAGCCGGCCGGGGAACCCGCCTGCTCGGACATCTCGCCCTCACCGACAAGGTGTACGACGCCACGATCCGGCTCGGCCGGACTACCACGACCGACGACGCCGAGGGCGCGCCGGTCGAGGACCGTCCGGTGGACGTCGACGCCGACCGGCTCACGCGGGCCATGGCCGCCCTTACCGGGGTGCTCGACCAGGTTCCTGCCAGCGTGAGCGCGGTCAAGGTGGGCGGGGTACGCGCGTACGCCAGGGTCCGGGCCGGCGAGGTGGTCGATCTCGCCCCACGCCGGGTGACGGTCCACCGCTTCGACCTGCTGGCGCGGCGGGCCGCGGGCGACGGGGCGGTGGACCCGGCCGGAACCGATTTGGAGGTCACGGTCGGTTGCTCCAGTGGAACATACGTGCGGGCGCTCGCCCGTGATCTCGGGGCGGCGTTGGACTGCGGGGCGCATCTGACCGCCCTGCGGCGCACCGCCGTTGGTCCCTTCGACCTGGCGGGCGCAGTGACTCTCGACACGTTCGCCGAGCTGGGGCCGCGGGCGGTCACATCGCTGACCGACGCGGTCGCGGCCGGCTTCCTGCGCCGCGACGTGACGGCGGAGGCGGCAGCGGACGTGTCCCATGGCCGACGGTTGCCCCCGGTGGGACGGCCGGGTACGTACGGCGTCTTCGGTCCCGACGGGACCGTGCTGGCCCTGGTCGAGGAGACCGAGCATGCGGTCCGGTCGCTCGTCGTCTTCGCCCCGGTCTAGTCCGGCGGCCCCGGCCGGGGTTCGGTGGCCCGACAGCGCCCCACGAGAATGTCCTAGGCTTCGCACGTGCAAACGTGGCGAGGGGCGGAGAACACGCCTGTCCAGTGGCGGGGCGGGGTCGTCACGATTGGCTTCTTCGACGGGGTGCACCTCGGGCACCGGCAGATCATCGGCCGGGCGGTCCGGCTGGCGCGGGAACGCGGTGAGCGTTCGCTGGTGTTGACCTTCGACCCGCATCCCGGTGAGGTGCTGCGACCCGGCAGCCATCCCGCCCTGCTCACGACGCTGCGTTTCAAGGCCGAGCTGTTGGCCGGGACCGGGGTGGACGCGCTCTGCGTCGAGCCGTTCACGCTGGAGTTCAGTCGGGTCTCCCCGGCTGACTTCGTGCACGGGATACTGGTCGAGCGGCTGCGGGCGAGCGTGGTCGTGGTGGGGGAGAACTTCACCTACGGTCACCGGGCCGCCGGGACGCTCGCGACGCTGTCGGAGGCGGGCGCCCGGGAGGGATTCGAGGTTGACGGGGTCCGTCTCGTCCGCTCCGGCGAGCAGGTGCTCTCCTCGACGGCGATCCGTGCCCGGGTGGCCGAGGGCGACGTGGCGGCTGCGGCGGCCGCGCTGGACCGGCCGCATCGGGTCGAGGGTGTCGTCGTGCACGGCGACGCGCGTGGCCGCACCATCGGCTATCCTACGGCGAACATCCAGGTGACGCCGTGGGCCGCCGTTCCGGCGGACGGCGTGTACGCGGGCTTCGCCTGCTGGTCCGGCCGCCGCCAGCCCGCCGCCATCTCGATCGGTACGAATCCGACGTTCGAGGGACGCGACCGGCGCGTCGAAGCGTTTCTCCTGGACTTCGACGAGGATCTCTACGGCGAGTACATGGCCTACGAGTTCACCCATCGGCTGCGTCCGACCCTGCGCTTCGACTCGGTGGCCGAGCTCGTCACCCAGATGGCCGCGGATGTGGAGGCCACCCGCGCGGCAACCCTGCTCGTCTGAACTCGTCTGAACTCGTCTGAACTCGGCTGAACTCCGCCGGTGGCCGAGCGGCTCTCCTCGGGTTGATAGGCTTCCCGGTCAGGCGGGTGCGGTGTGTCCGGACCGGACGGCGATGATGCCGAGGTCCGGTGATCGATCCGGGTGGGGAAGACCCCGGACGCGCGCCGTCCCGAAACAGAAGGAGAAGGTGGAGCGTGCCGCTCGCGAGCGACGTCAAGCAGAAGATCATGTCCGATTACGCCACCGTCGAGCGGGACACGGGCTCGCCCGAGGTGCAGGTCGCGATGCTGACCCGTCGGATCAGTGACCTGACCGAGCATCTCAAGGTGCATAAGCACGATCACCACAGCCGCCGCGGTCTGCTGCTGCTCGTCGGCCGTCGCCGACGGCTGCTGAACTACCTGGCGAAGACGGATATCAACCGATACCGCGCTCTGATCGAGCGACTCGGGCTACGGCGGTAGCGCGAAGAGGGGGAGCGGCCCGGGTGGGACGCTCCCTCTGACGCATCGGGGGTAGGTACCGAATGCGTCGAGCCGTCGGCGGAGTCGTCCGCTCGGCGGTGTGGAGGACCTGGCCGGGTCCGTGGTGGTGCGAGCCGCCGGTCCTCGGTCGTGGTCGCCGGGATGGGTACGGGCACCGGACCCGGGGACTTCGACTGAGCACCGGCATCCTCGTTGGCGTGGACCCGGCCGTAGAAGAGGCTCGGCCGCGTGGATCCGGCCGAGGAAGAGGATGGAGTGGTTCGAGTGGACGACTCGACACATGCGGCCGAAGCGGTCATCGCGACCCCGGCCGGAGACCGGACGGTTCGGTTCGAGACCGGACGTCTCGCCAAGCAGGCCGCCGGCTCCGCCGTCGCCTACCTGGGCGACACGATGGTGCTCTCGGCGACGACGGTCAGCAAGCAGCCCAAGGAACAGCTCGACTTCTTCCCGCTGACGGTGGATGTCGAGGAGCGGATGTACGCGGCCGGGCGCATCCCCGGTTCGTTCTTCCGGCGGGAGGGCCGCCCCAGCGAGGACGCGATCCTCACCTGCCGGCTCATCGACCGGCCGCTGCGGCCGTCGTTCGCCAAGGGGCTGCGCAACGAGATCCAGGTCGTGGCCACCGTGCTCGCCCTGGATCCCGACACCCTTTACGACGTGGTCGCCATCAACGCGGCCAGCGCGTCGACGACGCTGTCCGGCCTGCCCTTCACCGGGCCGATCGGTGCGACCCGGGTCGGGTTCGTCGACGGCGAGTGGATCGCCTTCCCGACCCATGCGGAGCTCGCTCGGGCGACCTTCGACATGGTCGTGGCCGGTCGGGTGATCGAGGACGGCTCGGACGTCGCGATCATGATGGTGGAGGCCGAGGCGACCCCGGGCACGGTCGAGCTGCTCGCGCACGGCGCGCCGGCTCCCACCGAGGAGGTCGTGGCCGCGGGCCTCGAGGCGGCGAAGCCCGCCATCCGTGAGCTCTGCCGGGCCCAGAGCGAGCTGGCCGCGCTCGCCGCGAAGCCTGCCCGGGAGTTCCCCGTCTTCATCGACTATCACGACGACGTGCTGGACGCGCTGTCCGCGGCAATCGGCGACGAGCTGTCCGCCGCGCTGCGCATCCCCGGCAAGGCTGAGCGCGAGAACGAGCTCGACCGGGTCCGCCAGCTCGCGGCCGAGAAGGTGGCCTCCCAGTTCGAGGGGCGAGAGAAAGAGATCGGCGCCGCCTACCGGGCGCTGACCAAGAAGCTCGTCCGCTCCCGCATCGTGACCGAGAGCGTGCGCATCGACGGTCGCTCGACAACCGAGATCCGCGCGCTGTCGGCCGAGGTCGACTACATCCCGCGGGTACACGGCTCGGCGCTGTTCGAGCGGGGCGAGACGCAGATCCTCGGCGTCACGACCTTGGCCATGCTGCGCATGGAGCAGACGGTCGACACGCTCAACCCCGACCGCACCAAGCGGTACATGCACAACTACAACTTCCCGCCGTACTCCACCGGCGAGACCGGCCGCGTCGGTTCGCCGAAGCGCCGAGAGATCGGCCACGGGGCACTCGCCGAGCGGGCCCTGCTCCCGGTGCTGCCCAGCCGCGAGGAGTTCCCCTACGCGATCCGGCAGGTATCCGAGGCGCTGGGTTCGAACGGGTCAACGAGCATGGGCTCGGTGTGCGCGAGCACCCTGTCGCTGCTCAACGCCGGGGTACCGCTCAAGGCGCCGGTCGCCGGGATCGCGATGGGCCTCATCCACGCCGACGACTCCTACGTCACCCTGACCGACATCCTCGGGGCCGAGGACGCCTACGGGGACATGGACTTCAAGGTCGCCGGCACCCGGGACTTCGTCACCGCGCTCCAGCTCGACACCAAGCTCGACGGCATCCCGGCCTCGGTCCTCGCCGCGGCGCTCCAGCAGGCGCGCGGGGCGCGGCTCGCGATCCTCGACGTGATGGCCGAGGCCATCGGCAGCCCGGACGAGATGTCCGCTCACGCCCCGCGGGTCATCTCCGTCAAGATCCCGGTGGACAAGATCGGGGAGGTCATCGGACCCAAGGGTAAGATGATCAACCAGATCCAGGCGGACAGCGGTGCCGAGATCACCGTCGAGGACGACGGGACGATCTACATCGGCGCGGTGGACGGTCCGTCGGCGGAGTCCGCCCGGTCGGCGATCAACGCGATCGCCAACCCGCAGATGCCCGAGGTCGGCGAGCGTTATCTGGGGACGATTGTGAAGATCACCAATTTTGGGGCCTTCGTCTCGCTCACCCCGGGCCGGGACGGCCTGCTCCACGTCAGCAAGCTCAAGACACTCTCCGGCGGTAAGCGGGTAGAGAAGGTGGAGGACGTCCTGACGGTGGGCCAGAAGCTCCAGGTCGAGATCACCGAGATCGACAGCCGCGGGAAGATCAGCCTGTCCCCGAGCGCCGAAGCCGCCGACGCGGCGGCCGCCGCCTCCTGACGGCCCGTCGTGTCCGACACTCCCACGCCCGACCTGACCTGCTCAGCGGGGACCGCCGGCGCGCCGCGGAACAAGCCGGTTCCCGGCGCCCGGGCCGCGCACCTGCTCGCTGCTGGCGGAGTCAGTGGCGAATCGTTGCTGGACGGCACGGCGCGCCGCACCGTGCTCCCCGGCGGTCTGCGGGTCATCACCGAGCGGGTCCCCGGGGTGCGCTCGGTCGCGATCGGCGTCTGGGTCGCGGTGGGCTCGCGCGACGAGACGCCGGTGACCGCCGGATGCTCCCACTACCTGGAGCACCTGCTGTTCAAGGGCACGCCCAGCCGGGACGCGTTGACTATCAGCGCGTCGGTCGAGGCGGTCGGCGGGGACATCAACGCCTTCACCGGCAAGGAGTACACCTGCTACTACGTGCGGGTGCTCGACTCCGATCTCGCGATGGCCGTCAACGTCATCGCCGACATGGTCACCAACTCGCTGGTGACAGCCGACGACGTCGAGGCCGAGCGTGGCGTGATCCTGGAGGAGATCGCCATGTACGAGGACGACCCGGGTGACCTCGTCCATGACGTATTCGCGGCGGCGATGCTCGGGTCGTCGGTACTCGGCCGCCCGGTGCTCGGGACGACCGAGTCGATCGAGGGGCTGGGCCGGGAGACCATCGCGGACTACTACCGCTCCCGGTACGTCCCGCCGGCGATGGTGGTCTCCATCGCCGGCAACCTGGCGCACGACCGGGCGCTGGCGCTGGTCGCCGAGGCGTTCGCCGACCGTCTGACGGTGAGCGCCGAGCCGTTCGAGGTGCGTGGCGGATCGTACGACTACCCGCCGCCGCCCGGCATCGTCGTGACCGACCGGCCGACCGAGCAGGCGCATCTCGTGCTCGGCACCAGGGGACTGTCCCGGCACGATCCGCGCCGTTACACGCTCGGCGTGCTGTCGACGGCGCTGGGCGGTGGGATGAGCTCGCGGCTGTTCCAGGAGATCCGGGAGAAGCGGGGGCTGGCGTACTCGGTGGGCTCGTTCGCCTCCCACTTCGCCGACGCGGGCCTGTTCGGCGTCTATGCCGGATGCGCCCCCAAGCGTGCCGACGTGGTCCTCGAGCTCGCCCGTGAGCAGGTACGCCAGATCGCCGAGCACGGGATCAGTGCCGAGGAACTCGACCGGGCCCGTGGGCAGAACCGCGGCTCGATGATCCTCGGCTTGGAGGACACCGGATCCCGGATGAGCCGCCTCGGCAAGAGCGAGCTCGTCCACGGTGAGGTCCTGTCGGTCGACGAGATCATCGCCCGGGTGGACGCGGTCACCCTCGACGATGTCACCGCGATCGCGCGGGAGCTGCTGGACCAGTCCTGGGCCCTGGGCGTCATCGGACCCTTCGACGACCACGACTTCAGCGCCGCCGTCGCCCGTTAGCGACTCTCGTCCCGAGAGGTTCACCGATGTCCGACTCCGAGTCCCGCCCGGTAACCGGCGCTGTCCCGGTAACCGGCGCTGTCCCGGTAACCGGGACAGCGGTGGGGGTGCTCGGTGCACGGGGACGGATGGGGTCGACGGTGTGTGCCGCCGTCGAGGCCGCCGCCGACCTGGCGCTGGTCGCGGCCCTCGGCACCGGCGATGACCGTGGTGCGCTCGCCGCGGCCGACGTCGTCGTCGACTTCACCACCCCCGACGCGGTGATGGACAACCTCCGCTGGTGCGTCCAGGCCGGCAAGCACGTCGTCGTCGGCACCACCGGCTTCGACGAGCCGCGGCTCGCGACCCTGCGTGGCTGGCTGGCCGCGGCACCGGGGGTCGGGGTGCTCGTCGCGCCGAACTTCGGGGTAGCCGCCGTGCTGATGATGACGTTCGCCGCCCGGGCCGCCCGGTTCTTCGACTCGGTGGAGATCATCGAGTTGCACCATCCCGGCAAGGCCGACGCGCCGAGCGGCACCGCCCGGCGTACCGCGCAGCTGGTCGCCGCGGCGCGTACCACCGCCGGGTTGCCGGTGGCCGGCCCGGACGCGACAACCGCCGCCCTCGACGGTGCCCGCGGCGCCCGGGTCGACGGCGTGCCGGTGCATGCCGTCCGCCTCGCCGGGCTCGTCGCGCATCAGGAGGTCCTGCTCGGGGGCGCCGGGGAGACCCTCACCCTGCGACACGATTCCTACGACCGCACCTCGTTCATGCCGGGGGTGCTGCTAAGCGTGCGGAAGGTCGGCGAGCGACCGGGACTCACGGTCGGTCTGGAGTCGCTGCTCGACCTGGACTAGCGCCGCGGGCATCTTGGGGCAGGTGTCTGCTGCCACCACGGGCCGCGAAAGATAGGTTTCCGGATGTGGTCGGACACGTTGACCGTCGTTTCCCGGCGGGTACCCGTAGCGTCTTTGGTATCGATCTTGGTACGACGTTCAGCTGCCTGGCCCGGGCGCGCCCCGACGACGTGTGCTCCCTGGTCAAGCGGCGGATGCCGGTCGTGGCGACCTTGGCGGCACCCGGGGCGCGGATCCGGCTGGATCCGGACGGCCCGGTGGCGTCGGCATCCGGTGGGGCGTCCAGGTGAGGGCCCGGTGGCTGGTGGCCGTGCTCGTCGCGGCGTGTGGCTTCTACCTCGGGCTGATCGGGTGGCGGGGAATCCAGTTGCTCGGCGACGATCGCTGGGCGGCCCGTGGACTCGGTCTCGGTGTCGTGCTGCTTCCGATGATCGGCGCCGTCGTCATCCTGCGTGAGCTGCGTTTCGGCCGCGACACCGAGCGGCTTGCCCGGATGTTCGACGTAGCCGCGGATGCGACGGCTGACGTCGAGTCCGGCACCGCCCGCGGCTTCGACCCCGGCGCCCGTGCCGACGAGCCGGTTCTCGTGCGCCGGCCGTCGGGCCGGATCGACCGCGCCTCGGCCGACGCCGCGTTCGCCCAGCGTCGGGCGGAGGTCGAGGCGGCGCCGGGTGAATGGCGTCGCTGGTACCGGCTCGCGGTCTCCTATGGAGATGCCGGGGACACCCGCCGGGGACGCGCCGCGATGCGTCACGCGATCGTCCTTGAGCGGCACTCCCGCGGGTGACCGTGCTCCGTCCCCTGGCGGTGAATTGCTCATCCAATGCAGGCGGCTCCGGGACGGCCATTGACATCTCCCGTAGGGAGTCGGGCGCCATCGGTGACGGGTGGTTATATCGTATCGACGTGGCTAGGAGGGAGACTGGGCCGGGCCGCGTACTTAACGCGTCGATGACCTGTGTACGATGCCGCAGAGGGTCGGCGTTGTCGGCCATCAGACTACTGGGGGGTAGTGCGGTGTTCGTGTCCTGCGGCCATTCGAGATCGGTCCGGCAGTGTCCATGCTGAGTGCTCCGGCGGGTGAGCAGCTACTGATCCTCTGATCTCCGATCATTTGATGTCCGTTTCCCCCGATCCTCCAACCTGGCCTCGCGGCGCGATCTGATCGGATGCGCCGCCTCCTTCGCATGGCTCAAGGGAGGACGCCCGTCGTCGCCGGACTCCGGACAGCGATCGACGGGCACTCTCCGGGGTCCTCTGTATTCCAGATCCGGGAGCACACGACGTGCGTGCGATAGTGACCGGCGGCGCCGGTTTTCTGGGCAGTCATCTCTGTGAACGCCTACTGGGCGGCGGCTACGAGGTCATCTGTTTCGACAACTTCATCACCGGCCGGCCGGAGAATGTGGAGCATCTGCTCGCCGACCCACGTTTCCGCCTGGTCAACCGGGATGTGAATGATTTCATTTATGTTTCTGGTCCGGTCGACGCCGTGTTGCACTTTGCGTCCCCGGCATCTCCGGTGGATTACTACGAGCTGCCGATCGAAACGCTCAAGGTCGGCTCGCTCGGTACCTTCCACGCCCTTGGCCTGGCGCGGCAGAAGAATGCTCGGTTCCTGCTCGCCTCGACCTCGGAGTCCTACGGCGATCCACAGGTCAATCCCCAGCCGGAAGGCTACTGGGGCAACGTGAACCCGGTCGGCCCGCGCAGTGTGTACGACGAGGCCAAGCGCTTCTCCGAGGCGGTGACCATGGCCTATCGGCGCAAGCACGGTGTCGACACCGGTATTGTCCGCATCTTCAACACCTACGGCCCGCGGATGCGGGTCGATGACGGTCGCGCCATTCCCGCCTTCATCTCCCAGGCGCTGCGGGGCGAGCCCATCACGGTCGCCGGTGACGGAACCCAGACCCGGTCCATCTGTTACGTCGACGACCTGATCGACGGCATCGTCCGACTTCTGCACTCGGACCTGCCCGGGCCCGTGAACATTGGGAACCCGCACGAGATGTCGATCCTCGACACCGCGGTGCTCGTCCGTGACCTGTGCGGATCGACGGCGCCGATCACCTTCGTCCCGCGGCCCCAGGACGACCCCTCGGTGCGTCAACCCGACATCACCCTCGCCCGGACCCTCCTGGGCTGGGAACCGAAGACGAGCCTGCACGACGGGCTCACCCGGACGATCTCCTGGTTCGCCGGCCAGCTCGCGGAGAGCCGTCAGGTCGCTTGACCGGCGTCACAGGTGTCCCGCCCCGCCACCGAGCTTTCCGGGGACGTGGCTTTCCAGGAACGTGGCCGCGCGGGGAACGTGACTTTCTGTTTGCGGGGGGAGGGTTCGTGATGGCCGGCGCCACGCCGTGTGCACCGCCGCGTTACGTGAGATCGGTGGCATTGGTCCGCAACCCGCCGAGGATGTCAGCGCCACCTACCTGCCGTGCGCGCTCAGGCCGAGGCGGGGCCCTCGCCGCCGATGCGTGGGCGAACGGCGACGGGCCCGGGACGTCCGCGGCAATGGTGACCCGAGAGTTCCCGTGGCCACGCCACCTCCCGGACATCTTCTTCCGGGACGTGGGCCGCCGGTCCCGGGTGCCGTGCGCGCGGTTCTTGCCACCGGCCGTGCACTACCCGACGCTGGCGCTGTGACCGGACCGGGGCTCCTGCTCGCGCCGATCGTCTGGTTCACCGGGATCGCCGCGGCCGCTACCAGGTCGGCGATGCACCGACCTGGGGGTTATGTTCTGCTGTGCCCGATGTCCGTCGCCCCGGGTGTGCCCGTGCCCATCGCGGTGTTCGCTGCCCGAACGGTCGGGACCGCGCGGTCCAGCCGAAGGGCGGTGGCGGTGGCCGTGGCCGTGGCCGTGGCCGTGGCCGTGGCCGTGGCCGTGGCCGTGGTACGGATCCTAGCCGCCGTCGGGTTGATCCTGCTGCCGGGATCGGTTGTTCCGGGCCGGTGTGGAGCACCGGTGACGAGTTGTTTCAGTTGATCACCGAAGAAGTGGATAACCGAGCTATGACGTCGACGAGTCGAGCCGAGACGGTCCTGGTGACCGGGGCGACGGGGTTCATCGGCTCTCATACCTGGGTGGACCTGCTCGCCGCGGGTCATCGGGTAGTGGGAGTGGACAACTTCGTCAACAGCTCACCGCGGGTGCTGGACAGGCTGCGTAAGGTGGTGGACGGCGACATCGACTTCGTGCGGCTCGATGTCCGTGACCGGGCGGCGCTCGGTGACGTGTTCCGCCGATGGAAGATCGATTCCGTTATTCACTTCGCCGCTCTCAAAGCCGTCGGCGAGTCGGTCGACATCCCGCTGGAGTACTACGACACGAACGTCAACGCGACGTTGGGTCTGGTCCGCGTGATGGCGGAGCACGGCGTGCGCCGGCTGGTCTTCTCGTCCTCGTGCGCAATCTACGGAGCGGCGGACAAGGTACCGATCGCCGAGGACACGCCGGCCCGCCCGACCAATCCCTACGCGCGCACCAAATGGATGTGCGAGCAGATCCTCGCCGACCTCTGCGCCCGGGATCCGTCCTGGCACGTGACGTCCCTGCGATACTTCAACCCCGCCGGGGCGCACGAGTCGGGCCTGCTCGGCGAGGATCCCCGTGGGGTGCCGAACAACGTCATGCCCTACCTGGCCCAGGTGGCGGTCGCCCGGCGCCCGGAGCTGTCCATCTTCGGCGACGACTACCCCACGCCCGACGGCACGGGCGTACGCGACTACATCCACGTGGTCGACCTGGCGGAGGGCCATCGACTCGCTCTCGATCATCTCGATGACCAGGCGGGACATCGGGTCATCAACCTCGGGACCGGCGCTGGCACCTCCGTGCGGGAACTGCTCGCGGCCTTCTCCGCGGCCTGCGCTCGTGATCTCCCCAGTCGCGTCGTGGCGAGGCGGCCGGGGGACGTCGCCGCCCTGGTCGCCGACGCGGCGCTCGCCCGTACGGCACTCGGCTGGTCAGCCCGCCGGGATGTCGCGGACATGTGCCGGGACGCCTGGGAGTTTCAGCGTCTCAATCCAGGGGGGTACGACGATGAGGAGGAGCCTGATGAGCTCGTCGGACAGCCTTGATGATGCGGCGGCGCCCGGAACCGGGCCTCGTCCACGCCTGACCGTCATCGGCACCGGGTACCTGGGGGCCACCCACGCGGTGTGCATGGCGGAGCTTGGCTTCGAGGTGCTCGCCGTGGACGTCGACCATTCGAAGATCGAGCGGTTGTCCGCGGGGGAGATCCCGTTCTTCGAGCCCGACCTCGCCGACCTCCTGCGCGCGAACCTCCGGACCGGACGGCTGCGTTTCACCACCTCCTTCGAGGAGATTGCCGAGTTCGGCGACGTGCACTTCGTCTGTGTGGGCACCCCCCAGCGTGCCGACGGTTACGGGGCGGACCTGAGCCACCTGCACGCCGCCATCGAGCGCCTCGCGCCGCTGCTGACCCGGCCGTGCCTCGTGGTCGGCAAGTCGACGGTGCCGGCCGGCACGGCTGCGGGGCTCGCCCGGACGATCGCGCAGCTCGCCCCGGCGAACCGCCCGGTCGCGGGCGAGACGGCGCCCGGCGCGGCGGGGGCCGACGGGTTGGGCCGCGTCGAGGTGGGTCATGACGGGTTGGGCCATGACGAGGTGGACGAGCCCGCCGCCGACATCTCCAGCGATCTCGCCGGCGTCCAGCTGGCCTGGAACCCGGAGTTCCTCCGGGAGGGCTTCGCGGTGGCCGACACCCTGCGACCGGACCGGCTCGTCTTCGGTGTCGCCTCCCCGGCTGCGGAGGGAGCGCTGCGGGCCGCTTTCGCGCCGGTGATCGCCCAGGGGGTGCCGGTCATCGTGACCGACTACGCGACGGCCGAGCTGGTGAAGACGGCGGCCAACTCCTTTCTCGCGACGAAGATCTCCTTCATCAACGCGATGGCGGAGGTGTGCGAGGCGGTCGATGCCGATGTCCTGACGCTGGCCGAGGCGCTGTCCCACGACGTGCGCATCGGCGGGAACTTCCTGCGTCCGGGGGNGGGGNTCGGGGGCGGCTGCCTACCCAAGGACATCCGGGCCTTCCAGGCCCGCGCAGACGAGCTCGGGGTCGGTGCGGCGCTGCGTTTCCTGCGTGAGATCGACGAGATCAACAATCGTCGCCGGGACCGTGTGGTGGACCTGGTCACCGCGGCCCTCGACGGCACGCTGGTCGGCCGGCGCCTCGTCGTGCTGGGCGCCGCGTTCAAGCCCAACTCCGACGACGTGCGGGACTCCCCGGCGCTCGCGGTCGCGGGGCTACTGGCCGAGACCGGCGCCGGGGTGACGGTCGTGGATCCGGTCGCGACGCACAACGCCCGGCAGGCCCTGCCCGGCCTCGCCTACAGCGACTCCGTCGAGGCCGTGGTCGAGGGGGCCGACGCGCTGGTCCTGCTCACCGAGTGGCGCCAGTTCGCCGACCTGGACCCGGCCCGGCTCGGGGCCGTGGTCCGGCGCAAGGTCGTGGTGGACGCCCGGCACGCGCTCGACGCCGACCAGTGGCGCCAGGCCGGATGGGTCTACCTGGCCCCCGGCCGGCCGACCGGCGTCATCCCGAGCTCGTTGCCGGAGCAGCGGCACCGGGGGGACGGAGCGCCGCCGGCGCCGGTCGAGCAGTGCGGCGAGACGGGTGCGCGGCTCGCGGAGGTCGAGGCGCGCGCGGGGCACCCGGTGTGATCGACGGGATGGGGCCCGGTGGAACGGGCCCCATCCCCGCCGTGGAATCGCTCTCCGGCTGTGAGGTCAACGAGCCCCACGCGATAGGCTGCTGCTTATGCGTCTCCTCGCTCGACATCGGTGACTGCCACCCGGCTTCGCGGTTGACCGTGCCCGGGGCGGCAGGTGCCCGTCCGTTCGAGATGATGAGGAGATTCCGCGGCGATGAGTGACGCGCCGATCGTCCGTCCCCTGCCCGTGAGCGGATTTCCCGAGTGGCTGCCCGAGGTCCGTCTCGTCGAGCAGCGCTGGCTCGACACCATCCGAGCGACGTTCGAGCGGTACGGCTTCTGCTCGGTGGAGACCCCCTCGGTCGAGGCGCTCGAGGTGCTGACCGCGAAGGGGGAGACCTCCCAGGAGGTCTACATGCTACGCCGCCTGCAGGCCGACGCCGACGACGACAGCGCCCGCCTCGGCCTGCACTTCGACCTCACAGTGCCTTTCGCGCGGTACGTGGCCGCCCACTTCAACGACCTCGTGTTCCCGTTCAAGCGCTACCAGATCCAGCGGGTGTGGCGGGGGGAGCGTCCTCAGGAGGGCCGCTTCCGCGAGTTCACCCAGTGCGACATCGACGTGATCAACGTTGATCAGGTGCCCCTGCACTTCGACGCGGAACTTCCCCGCATCGTGCACGAGGTCCTGGGCACCCTCGGCGTTCCGCCCTGGACCCTCAACATCAACAATCGCAAGGTGCTCCAGGGCTTCTACGAGGGTCTGGGCATCGGCGATCCGCTGGCCGTCATCCGGGTCGCCGACAAGCTCGACAAGATCGGCCTCGCGGGGGTGGAGGGGCTGCTGACCACCGCGGTCGGGCTCGACCCGGACCAGGTGCGCGCCTGCCTGGAGCTCACGGGCATTCGGGGCTGCGATCCCGGCGTCGTCGAGGAGGTACGCCGGCTCGGGGTGAAATCGGACCTGCTCTCCGAGGGGCTCGACGAGCTCGCCGCGGTTCTCGGCGATCTCGCCGACCTGCCCGCCGGCGACGTGGTCGCGGACCTCTCGATCGCCCGCGGTCTCGACTACTACACCGGGACCGTCTACGAGGCGAAGTTCGTCGACTGGCCGGACTTCGGCAGCATCTGCTCGGGGGGGCGGTACGACAACCTTGCCGGCTCCTTCATCCGCCGCAACCTCCCCGGCGTCGGGATCTCGATCGGCCTCACCCGCATCTTCGCCAAGCTCCTGGCCGAGGGCCTGCTCACCACCGGGCCGTCCAGCCCCGCCGACGTGCTGGTCGTGATCCCCGCCGCGCCGCGCCGCGCCGCCGCCCTCGCGACGGCCGCCGAGCTGCGCACCCGGGGGCTGCGGGTGGAGACCTACCACCAGCCGGACAAGGTGGCCAGGCAGGTCCGCTACGCCTCCCGCAAGGGCATCGGATTCGTCTGGTTCCCGCCCTTCGACGATGGCCGGGCGCACGAGGTGAAGAACATGGCCACCGGGGACCAGTCCGCGGCGGACCCGGCGACCTGGACCCCGTCCGCGGGCTGACCGGCGGGCCCGGGGGTCGTGCGCAGCCCGCGGTCCGATGCGCGCGGCGGGCGTGCCGCCGCGCCATCGCCGGGAGGCTGTCCGTCGTGACGTGGCCGGGCGGCCGGGGATTGACGGGGGCGGAGATCCCCGGCCGCGCCATGCCACGCCGTGAGGGCGGGCACTGCGACTCCTCGTCGCTGGGGACTGACGAGGCGTCCACCTCCGGTGTACCACGCGGGTCGTGACTGCCAATCCCCGCGCGTCGATCGGGTGACCGGACGGGTAAGTGGATGCCGACACGATCCCGGTTGGGCGATTGCTGGCCCGGTCGGGTGATTGCAGGCCTGGCGTCCGGGTGCATGCCGCCGCCGGGTGAGGTCCCCGCGCCCCGGCGGATGGGCGCCGTCTATCGTGGGCGGAGTCCGCCAGCGACCGGGCAACGGGTCCCGCGTCCAGATGATGGATGATGGAGGTGGCAGTGTCGCAGCCGACGTCCGAACCGACGTCCGTGCGGCTTCGGGTCCAGGTGATCGCCAAGACCGAGTTCATCCCCCCGGACGACGTGGCCTGGAGCACCGACGCCGACGGCGGTCAGGCCCTCGCCGAGTTCGCCGGGCGGGCCTGCTACCAGAGCTGGAACAAGCCGAATCCGGCGACCGCGACCAACGCCGGCTACCTACGGCACATTCTCGACGTCGGGCATCTGTCCGTGCTCGAGCACGGGACCGTATCGCTCTATCTCACCGGGGTGTCGCGCAGCCTCACCCATGAGCTGGTCCGGCACCGGCACTTCTCCTACAGCCAGCTCTCCCAGCGCTACGTCCCCGAGCGGGACGCCGCCGTGGTGGAACCGGAGGTCATCGCGGCCGATCCGGAGCTGCACGCCCTGTTCCAACAGGCCGCGGCGGCCTCGCTGGAGGCCTACGGGCGCCTGTTGGAAGGTCTGGAGAAGCGGTTCGCCGACGTTTCCGCGCCCATCTCACGGCGCAAGCAGGCGCGCCAGGCGGCCCGGTCGGTGCTGATGAACGCGACCGAGACCCGGATCGTGGTCACCGGGAACTACCGGGCGTGGCGGCACTTCATCGGGATGCGGGCGAGTGAGCATGCCGACGTGGAGATCCGCGGGCTTGCCGTCGCCGTCCTGCGGGAACTGCTCCGGGTGGCGCCCAACGTGTTCGCCGACTTCCGGATCTCGACGCTGGATGACGGCACCGAGGTCGCCTCCAGCCCGCTGGTGGGGGAGGGCTGAGCGCCGGACCTTCCCGCCGCCGGCCGTCTATTGATTTACTGGGAGAAAGAGAAAGAGTACAGCCGATGACGAGCGTCGTCGACGCCGAGCGGAGCGGGGCGGATCCGGCCGCGGGGCCGTTGTCCCCGGCGGAGCTTGACCTCATCCACGCCTACTGGCGAGCGGCGAACTATCTGTCCGTCGGACAGATCTACCTGCTCGACAATCCCCTGCTCACCGAGCCGCTGCGTCCGGAGCACGTCAAACCGCGCCTGCTCGGGCACTGGGGCACGACTCCCGGCCTGAACCTCATCTACGCCCATCTGAACCGCGTGATCCGGGCAAAGGACCTGAACGCCATCTACATCATCGGTCCGGGTCACGGCGGTCCCGGCATCGTGGCGAACGCCTACCTGGAAGGCACCTACAGCGAGGTCTACCCCTCGATCGGCCGGGATGTGGCGGGGATGCGGCGGCTGTTCCGGCAGTTTTCCTTCCCCGGCGGAATTCCCAGCCACGTCGCGCCGGAGACTCCCGGGTCCATTCATGAGGGCGGCGAGCTCGGTTACGCGCTGACCCACGCCTACGGCGCGGCCTTCGACAATCCCGACCTGGTGGTCTGCGCCGTCGTGGGGGACGGGGAGGCCGAGACGGGCCCGCTCGCGGCGAGCTGGCACTCCAACAAGTTCCTCGACCCGGGTCGCGACGGCGCGGTGCTGCCGGTCCTGCACCTCAACGGCTACAAGATCGCCAATCCGACGATCCTGGCCCGCATCCCCGAGCAGGAGCTGACCGCGCTCCTGCGTGGCTACGGGTACCATCCGTACTTCGTGGTCGGGGACGACCCGGCCGCGGTGCACCAGCGGATGGCGGGCGTCCTGGACGCCGCCGTCGGCGAGATCCACGAGATCCAGGACCGGGCCCGCCGCCACGGCCGCACCGAGCGCCCCACCTGGCCGATGATCGTGCTGCGGACCCCCAAGGGGTGGACCGGGCCGGCCACTGTTGACGGCCTGCCGGTCGAGGGCACGTGGCGGTCCCACCAGGTGCCCGTCGCGCAGTTGCACGACAACCCCGGGCACTTGGCCCAGCTGGAGGCGTGGCTGCGCTCCTACCGGCCGGAGGAGCTCTTCGATGCCGGCGGCGCCCCGCGGGCCGAACTCGCCGCGCTCGCCCCCCGCGGTCCCCGGCGGATGAGTGCGAACCCGCATGCCAACGGGGGCGAGCTGCTGCGTGATCTGACTCTTCCCGACTTCCGTGACTACGCGGTCGACGTCACCGCCCCCGGGACCACCCTCGCCGAGCCGACCCGGATCCTGGGCGCGTTCCTACGGGACGTGGTGGCCGCCAATCCGAGCACCTTCCGGGTGATGGGCCCGGATGAGACCGCCTCCAATCGGCTGGGTGCGCTCTTCGAGGTGACCGACCGCGTCTGGAACGCCGGGACGGAACCGACGGACGAGCACCTGGCCGTGGACGGTCGGGTCATGGAGGTGCTTTCCGAGCATCTGTGCCAGGGCTGGCTGGAGGGCTATCTGCTCACCGGCCGGCACGGGTTCTTCTCCTGCTACGAGGCGTTCATCCACATCGTCGACTCGATGGTCAATCAGCACGCGAAATGGCTGAAGACCACCCGGCACATCCCGTGGCGGCGCCCGATCGCATCGTTGAACTACCTGTTGACCAGCCACGTGTGGCGGCAGGACCACAACGGCTTCTCCCATCAGGACCCCGGATTCATCGACCACGTCGTGAACAAGAAGGCCGAGGTCGTCCGGGTGTACCTGCCCCCGGACGCGAACACCCTGCTCTCCGTCGGCAACCACTGCCTGCGCAGCCGGCACTACATCAACGTGATCGTGGCCGGCAAGCAGCCGGCGTTGAACTACCTGTCGATGCCGGCGGCGATCGCCCACTGCACCCGTGGCCTGGGCATCTGGGACTGGGCCAGCAACGACCACGACGCGCCCGGCGACGGGCTGCCGGATGTGGTGATGGCCTGTGCCGGGGACATCCCGACCCTGGAGACCCTCGCCGCGGTGGACCTCCTGCGCCAGCACTTCCCCGATCTGAAGGTGCGCGTCGTCAACGTCGTCGACCTGATGTCCCTGCAGGACGAGGCGGAACATCCGCACGGCATCTCGCACGCCCGCTTCGACGCGCTGTTCACCACCGACCGGCCGATCATCTTCGCCTACCACGGCTATCCCTGGCTGATCCACCGGCTGACCTACCGGCGGCACAACCATCACAACCTGCATGTCCGTGGCTACATCGAGGAGGGGACGACCACCACCCCGTTCGACATGGTCATGCTGAACAACCTCGACCGGTTCCACCTGGTGGCGGACGTCATCGACCGGGTACCGAGCCTGGGCGCCCGCGCCGCGCACGTCCGGCAGCAGATGATCGACGCGCGGCTCGCGGCCCGGACCTACACCCGGGACCACGGCGAGGACGCCCCGGAGATCCGGAACTGGACTTGGCCCTACTGAGCCCCGCCCCTACCGAGCCCCGCCCCGTCGCGATGAACGTCCTGGTGGTCAACGCCGGATCGGCCAGCCTCAAGCTGCGGCTGATCGGCCCGGACGACGTCCTGCTCGCCGCGCGCGATCTCACCGCGCCAGCCGGTCGGGTGGACCCGGCCGGGGTCATCGCCGCGTTGCGCGAGCTCACCCACGAGGGTGGCCAGCCGGGCGCGGTCGGGCACCGCATCGTGCACGGCGGGACGGATTTCACCGCACCCGTGGTCGTCGACCGGGCCGTGGCCGAGCGGCTGCGGAGGCTGACCGCCCTCGCCCCCCTGCACCAGCCTGCGGCACTTGCCGCCCTCGACGAGGTCGGGGCGGCCGTGCCCGAGGTGGCGCAGGTCGCTTGCTTCGACACGGCGTTCCACAGCCGGATGCCGGCGGAGGCCATCACCTACGCCATCCCGGCCGAGTGGCGGGAGCGGTATGGCATCCGCCGGTACGGCTTCCACGGCCTGTCCCACGCCCACGTCTCCCGGCGGGCGGCCGCGCTCACCGGGGCGCGGCGCATCGTGACCTGTCATCTCGGCTCGGGCGCGTCGCTCGCCGCCGTTCTCGACGGGGTGGGGGTGGACACCACGATGGGCTTCACCCCGCTGGAGGGCCTGGTGATGGCCACCCGGTCCGGCACCGTGGATCCCGGCGCGCTGCTGTGGCTGCAGACGGAGGCGGGACTGAGCGCGCACGAGCTCACCGATCGCCTGTTCACCTCGGCGGGGCTGCGCGCGCTCGCGGGGACGGCGGACATGCGGGATGTCGAGTCCGGCGTCGCCGCGGGTGAGCCTGCCGCCGCGCTGGCGCTGGCGGTCTACCTGCACCGGCTGCGCGCCGGGATCGCCGCGATGACCGCCGCGCTGGGCGGGCTGGACGCCCTGGTGTTCACCGGCGGCGTCGGGGAGAACTCCGCCTCCGTGCGGGCCGGGGCCGCGGCCGGACTCGGCTACCTGGGCGTGGCGGTGGATCCCGAGCGTAACGATCCGGCCCGGGCCGGTGGTACGGGTCTGCCGGGCGGCACGGGCCCATCTGGTGGTACGGGCCCATCTGGTGGTACGGGCCCATCTGGTGGCACGGAGCGCGAGATCGGCGTGCCGGGGGCCGCCGTGCGCACGCTCGTGATCGAGGCACGCGAGGACCTGGAGATCGCCCGCGGGACCCGGGCGGCCCTCGCTGGTGGCAATGGGTGATGGTAGTCCGGCATTACGGTAATGTCCCGGGTGGCGGGTGCGATCCTGGCGGACCCGCGCGCCGCCGGATGGCACCGCCCGGACGATCCGGTGGCGGTACTCTGGAGGCTCTGTCGCGGCGAGTGGGACGGTGCTGCGCGGTCCGGTGCGGTGCGGTGTTGTCTTCGCCGGTCGTCCCGTCGTCCCCGAGCGGGGCCCGGCCGGTCGCGATCCGTCTCCATCCGGTGACGGCAGGGTCCGATCGGCGTCCGACCCGGTCGCGGTGCTCGACACCGCGCGGTGCGCCGTCCCCGGGCTGGGCCGGATGGTATCCGCGTGTGGTGGCCCGGCGGCCCCCGCGGGTCTCGCGCCGGTCGCCGGTGGTGCTTGTGGGCGGGTCCGGGGAGCAGACCCGGCTCGGGCCGGCGGAGCGGGAAAGGCGGCGTGGGCGGAGGATGGACCGGTGCCGGCCCGGCGGTGTCGGAGGAGTGAACGTGGAGGTTCGGCGGTCCGGCGGGTGACGTCGGTCGCCGAGGTGATGTCGGAGGTGCCGTCTAGCGTGACCGGTATGTCAATGTTGCCGCCGGCGCCGTTCGGGCGCGTGATCACAGCGATGGTCACGCCGTTCCGGGCGGACGGCGGTCTCGATGAGGCGGGTGCCGCGCAGCTCGCGAGCCGTCTGGTGGACGCCGGCAACGACGGGCTCGTGGTCAACGGCACCACCGGGGAGTCTCCGACGACCACCGACGAGGAGAAGGACCGCCTGGTGCGGGTCGTCGTCGAGGCCGTGGGAAGCCGTGCCCGCGTGATCTCCGGTGTCGGGACGAGTGACACCGCGCACAGCGTGGAACTGGCGCGGGCCGCCGAAGCCGCGGGCGCGCACGGCCTGCTCGTCGTGACGCCCTACTACAACAAGCCACCGCAGGCCGGGTTGCTGCGGCATTTCGTCACCGTCGCCGAGGCGACCGGGCTACCGGTCGTCGTCTACGACATCCCCGGCCGGACCGGGGTTCCGGTGGCGTCGGAGACTTTGGTGCGGTTGGCCGAACACCCGCGTATCGTCGCGGTCAAGGACGCTAAGGACGATCTGCCCGCATCCTCCTGGGTGCTGGCGCGGACCGGTCTGGCGTATTACTCCGGCACCGACGCGCTCAATCTGCCGTTGCTGTCCATCGGGGCATGCGGAGTCATCAGTGTTGTCGGGCACGTGGCCGCACCCGCGATCCGTGCCATGATCGAGGCCTTCGGGGCCGGTGAGGTGGGTCGGGCGATCGCGCTGCATCAGGGCTTGCTGCCCGCGTACGAAGGAATGTTCCGCACCCAGGGCGTGATCCTGGCCAAGGCCGCGCTGCGGCTGGCCGGGCTGCCCGCGGGGCCGGTCCGGCCACCGTTGGTGGACGCCACTCCCGCCGAGGTCGCGCGGCTGCGGGCGGACCTCGCCGAGGCGCTCCTCGACGCCGCCGGGCCGCCGGGCGCGCCTGGCGGCGTCGAGGCCGGGGGGCGGGGCGCGCCGGCCGGCGCCTCGTCCGGGTCCGGGTCGTCCGGGTCCGGGTCGTCCGTCGGGCTGGCCGTCGCCGCGGCGGGTGAGGTCTCATGAGCCATCCGCATCCCGACCTCGGCCCGCCGCCGCCGCTGCGCGCGGACGGCCTTCGGATCATCCCGCTCGGTGGGGTTGGGGAGATCGGTCGCAACATGACCGTCTTCGAACACGCCGGCCGGCTGCTGATCGTGGACTGCGGGGTGTTGTTCCCGGAGGACGTCCAGCCGGGGATCGACCTGATCCTGCCCGACTTCACCGCCATCCGGGATCGCCTCGACGACATCGAGGCGGTGATCCTCACCCACGCACACGAGGATCACATCGGGGCGGTGCCCTACCTGCTGCGGGAACGGCGTGACATCCCGCTGATCGGCACCCGGCTCACCCTGGCGCTGATGAACGCGAAGCTCGCCGAGCACCGCGTCAAGGCGGTCACTCAGGAGATCCGGGAGGAGGAGCGGCACGCCTTCGGGCCGTTCGAGTGCGAGTTCTTCGCGGTCAACCACTCCATCCCGGACGCCGTGGCCGTGGCCATCCGCACCGAGGCCGGGCTCGTCCTGCACACCGGCGACTTCAAGATGGACCAGCTGCCGCTCGACGGCCGGCTGACCGACCTGGGGGGCTTCGCGCGGCTCGGCCGCGAGGGTGTGGACCTGCTGCTGTCCGACTCGACCAACGCCGAGGTGCCCGGGTTCGTCACCTCCGAGCGGGAGATCGCCCCGGTGCTCGACGGAGTCTTCCGCGAGGCGACCCGCCGGATCATCATCGCCTGCTTCGCCAGCCATGTGCACCGGGTGCAGCAGGTGCTCGACGCGGCCGAGGAGCACGGCCGGTCGGTCTGCTTCGTGGGCAGGTCGATGGTCCGCAACATGGGAGTGGCCCGCGACCTCGGGTTGCTGCGGGTGCCACCGGGTCTGATCGTCGACGCCCGGGACGTGGACGCGCTGCCGGACCGCAACATCTGCCTGATCTCCACGGGCTCCCAGGGGGAGCCGCTCTCGGCCCTGTCCCGGATGGCCAACCGGGATCACCAGATCCGCATCCAGGCCGGCGACACGGTCGTGCTCGCTTCCAGCCTCATCCCCGGCAACGAGAACGCGGTGTTCCGGGTGATCAACGGGCTGACCCGCTACGGCGCCAAGGTCGTTCACAAGGGCGTGGCGAAGGTGCACACCTCGGGTCACGCCCCGGCGGGCGAGTTGCTCTACGTTCTGAACGCCACCAGGCCGTCCAACGTCATGCCGGTCCACGGCGAATGGCGGCACCTGCGGGCCCATGCCAAGCTCGCCGAGGCGACCGGGGTGCCCCCGGACCACGTAGTGCTCGCCGAGGACGGCATGGTCATCGACCTGCTTGACGGCCGGGCGCGGATCACCGGCGTTGTTCCCTGCGGCTATGTCTACGTTGACGGCGCCGCGGTCGGGGACGTCGGTGAGCCGAGCCTGAAGGACCGCCGGATCCTCGGCGAGGAGGGTTTCATCACGATCACCGTCGTGGTGGACGCCGCGGCGGGCAAGGTCGTCGTCGGCCCGGATCTCTCCGCCCGCGGCTTCTCCGATGCGCCGGGCGCCTTCGACTCCGTCTCCAAACTGGTCAGCGACGGGCTGGTGGACGCGATGCGCACCGGGATGAACGATCTGACGGCCCTGCAGCAGCTCGTGCGGCGTACGGTCGGTCGCTGGGTCAACGAGAACTACCGGCGCCGTCCGATGATCGTTCCGGTGGTTCTCGAGGTCTGAGGCGTTGCGGCGCGCCCGGTTCGTCGGGGTTGCCAGTACTCGGGCACGCTCGTGTGTACCGTTTCGACGGTGGCCACACGGACCAGTGGCGCGCGGACGCGTGCGCAGACGGAGACGGCCACGTCCCGGCCGAGGGGCGGTGGTGGGCGTCAAGGCACCTCGCGGGGTGAAGGTACCTCGCGAGGCGGCGGTCAGGGCGGCAAGGCACGCGCATCGACGGCGGCTGGCCGGTCGGGCGGCTCTGGCCGGTCGGGCAGCTCCCGCGCGGCCGGCCGCGGTAGGACACCGGCCCGTCCACCGGCGCGGGCGAGTCGCCCCCCGCTGTCGCTGCTGATCGGCCAGACAGTCGTCAAGAGCGTCTACCGGCTGTGGATGGGCGCGGCGACGGCGCTGGGCACCGTGCTGCGCCGGGCCGGTCGGGGCGCCCGTGAGCTGCACATCGATCCAGGGCACCGGCGTGACGGGCTCGGCCTGACCGCGTTCGGCGGGGCGATCCTGGCCGGCGCCTCGGTGTGGTTCTCCGCCGCCGGGCCGCTGGGGAGGTATGTGGCCGCGATCCTGGAGCTGCTGGTCGGCGCCGGCGCCTGGGTACTGCCGCTGTTCGGCCTGGGCGCCGCGTGGCGGCTGGTCCGGTCCCCGACCGATCCGGATAGCCGGGGCCGGGTGGTGATCGGGTGGACGGCGGTCGCCGTCGGTCTGCTCGGCATGGTGCACATCGCCCGTGGCCTGCCCGACTTCTCGGACGGCGTCGCCCGGATGCGGGCGGCCGGTGGCGTCGTCGGGCTGCTCGGTGGCCTCCCGCTGGCGAGCGCGGTGACGCCGTACGTCGCCGTTCCGCTGTTGCTGCTGCTGACGTTCTTCGGCGTTCTCGTCATCACGGCGACCCCTGTCCGCCAGGTGCCCGAGCGGCTCGGTGAACTCGTTGATCGGCTCACCATCGGGGTGCGCGGTCCCGCCCGGGATGCCGGCGAGTACGACGCGGACGCGGACTTCCGCGACGACCCCGAGGACGATTCGGAGCTGTCCGACGGCCTGCTCGCAGCCGGGGCGGCCGGGGCGGGTAGGGGTCGGCGTCGGCGTGGTGGTCGGGCGACCCCGCCTGGGGGAACGTCCCCGGGTGATGGCGATGCCGCCGATGCCGCCGATGCCGCCGGGCCGCCCGCCGGGGATCTCGCCCTCGACCTGTTCGGCGAGCTCGCCGGCCCGGAGGCGGACACCGGCTACGTGACCACGGCCCCCGACCCGGGCGGTGCGGCCGCCGGTGGCGGGGAACCGGTAGCGGGGGCCGCACCGCCCGGGTCGCAGCGCAGGGCCCGGGCCCGGACAGCCCGGGTGACCGCGGGTGCGGCGGACACCGCGACCGGCGTCCCCGGTCCGGGTTCCGCGGACTTCGGCGGCGAGATCGAGCATCTGGTCCCCCCGACCGACGGTGACTACCGGCTGCCGTCGCCGACCCTGCTGCGTTCCGGTACGCCGCCCAAGGTCCGCTCGGCCGCGACCGACGGGGTGATTGCCTCGCTGACCGACGTGTTCGCCCAGTTCAAAGTGGACGCCCAGGTCACCGGCTTCACCCGGGGACCGACGGTGACCCGCTACGAGGTCGAGCTCGGTGCCGCGGTCAAGGTCGAGCGGATCATCCAGCTCACGAAGAACATCGCGTACGCGGTGAAGAGCCCGGACGTGCGGATCATCAGTCCGATCCCGGGCAAGAGCGCGGTCGGTATCGAGATTCCCAACACCGACCGGGAGTTGGTGTCGCTCGGCGACGTCCTGCGCAGCGGGGAGGCGATCGGTAACCCGCATCCGCTGGTTGTCGGTCTCGGCAAGGACATCGAGGGCGGCTACGTGCTCGCCAACCTGGCCAAGATGCCGCACATCCTCATCGCCGGGGCGACCGGAGCCGGCAAGTCGACGTGTATCAACACCCTCATCACCTCGGTGCTGGCCCGGGCCACCCCTGACCAGGTGCGCATGGTGCTGGTGGACCCCAAGCGGGTCGAGCTGACGAACTATCAGGGTATTCCCCATCTGATCACGCCGATCATCACGAATCCCAAAAAGGCGGCCGATGCGTTGCAATGGGTCGTGAAGGAGATGGAGAACCGGTACGAGGACCTGGCCGCGTGCGGGGTGCGTCACGTCGACGACTTCAACCGCAAAGTGCGTAACGGCGAGATCGCCGCCCCGCCGGGATCCGAACGTGTCTACGTGCCCTACCCCTACATCCTGGCCATCGTCGACGAGCTCGCCGACCTGATGATGGTGGCGCCGCGCGACGTCGAGGACGCCATCTGCCGGATCACCGCCATGGCCCGGGCGGTGGGCATCCACCTGGTGCTCGCCACCCAGCGGCCCTCCGTCGACGTGGTGACCGGCCTGATCAAGGCGAACGTGCCGTCCCGGCTCGCCTTCGCGACAGCGTCGTTGGCGGACAGCCGGACGATCCTCGACCAGGCCGGCGCGGAGAAGCTCGTCGGCCTGGGGGACGCGCTCTTCCTGCCGATGGGAGCGGGTAAACCCGCCCGTATCCAGGGTGCCTTCGTTTCCGAGGATGAGATCGCGGCCATCGTCGACCACACGAAGGAACAGGCGCCGGCGGCGTTCCGGGAGGACGTGTTCGACGCCGGCGGCGAGGCCAGGAAGGAGATCGACGAGGAGATCGGAGACGATCTGCAGCTCTTCCTGCAGGCCGTCGAGCTCGTGGTGAGCACGCAGTTCGGCTCCACCTCGATGTTGCAGCGCAAGCTGCGGGTCGGGTTCGCGAAGGCCGGGCGGCTGATGGACCTGATGGAGAGCCGGGGCATCGTCGGCGCAAGTGAGGGATCGAAGGCGCGTGACGTGCTGGTCATGCCGGACGAGTTGGAGGGTTTGCTCACAACCCTGCGTAACGGATGAGGAAGCCTCCGGTGGAATGTCCCCGCTTTCAGCGCCGGGGGACGCACCGTAAACTGAAGGCCTCGCGCCCACGGTAGGCGGAAAAGACGGTTGCGGAGGTTCGCTCATGCAGTCCGCGGACGATCCGCAGCCGCGGGACAGCGTCGGGTCCATCCTGGCCGCGGCGCGGCGTGACCGCGGTCTCACGGTCTCCCAGGTCAGCGAGCGCACCCGGGTCAGGGCGGGTCTGATCGATCAGATCGAGCGGGACGACTTCTCGCAGTGCGGCGGCACGGTGTATGCCCGCGGGCATCTGCGCAGCATCGCCACCACCCTCGGGCTCGATCCCGGGCGGGTGCTGGCGGCTTACGACGCCTCGCACGAGCACCACACCGGCCCATTGGTGATTATCCCCTCGGCCGAGTTCGATCCGCTGCGCGGGGGGTCCCGCCGGCGGCGCGGCGGGTTCCGGTGGGGTCCGGCAATGATCGTTTCGCTGGTCGTGGTGTGCGTCATCGCGGCTCTCGCGTTGCTGCTGCCAGGTTCCTCCGGTTCCTCGGACGACAGGGCCGCGCCGGGGCCGGGAGGGGCCGTGGGGCTCACTCCGACCGTGAGCGTCCCGCCGGTCTCGACGAGCCCGGCCGCTCCCAGCGTGACCACGCCCGCGCCGACAGGGGTGAACGTCGTCCTGACGGTACGCGACGCGCAGAGCTGGCTGGAGGTGCGCGACGACGCCGAGCATGTCCTGCTCTCCCAGCTCCTGCAGTCCGGCGACAGCCGGACGGTGACGGCGTCGGGGGCCCTGCACATCAGGGTGGGCAATGCCGGTGCGGTCGATGTGTCGTGCAACGGCAGGAGCCTCGGGGCGCCGGGCGGGCTCGGGCAGGTCGTGACGATCCGGGTGAGCGCCGCAGCCTCCGGCGCCTGCGAGGTCGGCGACGAACAGCGTAGCGGTCTCGTGGCCGCGCCACCGCCCGCGCCGGTCCCGGTAGCCTGACCTGGTGTCCACACGCCTCCATCGCCGGGTAGCTCTGATCACGCTCGGTTGTTCCCGGAACGAGGTGGATTCGGAGGAGCTGGCCGCCCGGCTCGGCGCGGACGGGTGGGAGCTCGTCTCCGACGCCGCCGACGCCGACGCCGTGCTCGTCAACACCTGTGGATTCGTCGACGCGGCGAAGAAGGACTCCATCGACGCTCTGCTTGCGGCGGACGGCCTGCGGGCCGGTGGCGGTCCGTCCGGTCCCGCGGACGGCGCCGGCCCGGGTCCGCGCGCGGTGGTGGCCGTGGGCTGCCTGGCCGAGCGTTACGGAACCGAGCTCGCCGAGAGCCTGCCCGAGGCGGACGCGGTCCTCGGATTCGATGCCTATCCGAACATCGCCACGCACCTCGCGGCCGTGCTGGCCGGTACCCCGGTGCCCGCGCACTCCCCGCGTGACCGGCGGACGATGCTGCCGATCACCCCGGTGGACCGGGCCGCCCCCGCTCTCCCGCCGGCCGCGGTGTCCACCGGAGCCGTTCCGCTGCGCCGGCGGTTAACGACCGGGCCGGTCGCCGTCCTGAAGATCTCCAGCGGGTGTGACCGGCGCTGCGCCTTCTGCGCGATCCCGTCGTTCCGCGGCTCCCACGTCTCGCGGTCACCCGACGACGTGCTCGCCGAGGCCGAATGGCTGGCCGGTCAGGGTGCCCGCGAGCTGGTCCTGGTCAGCGAGAACTCCACCTCCTACGGCAAGGACCTCGGGGATCTGCGCGCGCTGGAGAAGCTGCTGCCGCAACTCGCGGCGGTGTCGGGCATCGTCCGGGTGCGCACGGTCTACCTGCAGCCCGCCGAGATGCGTCCGTCGCTGCTCGAGGTGCTGCTGACCACTCCGGGCCTCGCGCCCTATCTCGATCTGTCCTTCCAGCACGCGAGCCCGCCGGTGCTGCGCCGGATGCGCCGCTTCGGTGGCAGTGGGCACTTCCTCGACCTGCTCGCCCGCGCCCGCGCGCTGGCGCCCGAGCTGGGGGCGCGATCCAACGTCATCGTCGGGTTCCCGGGGGAGACCCCCGAGGATGTCGACATCCTCGCGGAGTTCCTCGAGGCCGCCGAGCTCGACGCCGTCGGCGTGTTCGGCTACTCCGACGAGGAGGGTACCGAGGCCGCCGGGCTGACAGACAAGATCCCCGATGAGCTGATCGAGCGCCGCCGGGTACGCGTCACCGACCTCGTCGAGCAGCTGACCGCCGCCCGGGCGGACGCGCGGATCGGCTCCCGGGTACAGGTCCTGGTGGAGGAGGTCGCCGGTGGTCTGGCCACCGGCTGCGCCGCCCACCAGCAGGCGGAGGTCGACGGCGGGTGCGTCGTGCGACTGTCCCCGGGCGGCGCGGCGGATGACGGGCCGGAGCGCCTCGGGGTGGGGGATCTCGTCGGGGTGGGGGATCTCGTCGAGGCCCGGGTGGTCGCCACCGAGGGTGTCGATCTGATCGCGGAGTTCATCGCGGTGCTCGATCGGGCCCGTCCCACGGCTGCGGTCGCGCGGCCGACGCCGGACCGGGCGGCGGCCCTCGTGGGCCGGGGCGTCGCGGATGGGACGTGACGGCGTCGGGCGCCGACGCCAGGGGGAGCGCGGCGAAGGGCCGTCGCCGCTCCCCGCGGAGCCCGTTTCTGCCCCGGTGGTCCCCGCGGCCCCGGTGGTCAACGTCGCCAACCTGCTGACGATCACGCGGCTGGTGTTGGTGCCGGTCTTCGTGGTCTTCCTGTTCGCCGGGCCCGACGGTCACACCTGGCGGTACGCCGCCTTCGGCGCCTATGCGGTGGCCGCGATGACCGACCAGATCGACGGCTCCATCGCCCGCCGCTGGCACCTCGTCACCGACTTCGGCATCCTGGTCGATCCGATCGCCGACAAGGCGCTGACCGGTGCCGCGTTGATCTCGCTGTCCGTGCTCGGCGAGCTGCCCTGGCCGGTCACCGCACTGATCCTCCTGCGGGAGGTCGGTGTCACCCTCCTGCGCTTGTGGGTGATCCGCTTCGGGGTGATCGCGGCGAGCCGTGGGGGCAAGGCCAAGACCCTGCTGCTGAACGTCGCGATCGGTCTCTACGTGCTTCCGCTGGCGGGCGTTGCCGCCACGAGCCGGGCCGTGATTCTCGCGGCCGGCGTGGTGGTCGCCATGGTCACCGGGATCGATTACGTCTGTCGAGCTCTCACGCTGCGGCGGCGGGCCTCGCGGGATTCCGGCGGTGTCACCCCGCCGAGGGGCGCACCATCCACCGGCCTCTCGCCCGGCACCGGCCCCTCGGTGCGCCACCGGATGGCGGGGCCGGCCGGGTCCGACCCGTCGACGGCGGCCGGACCGACCATCAGGAAGACGGAGGGGCGGACCGATGCGCGCTGAGCTGCTGGCGGTGGGGGACGAACTTCTCTACGGCGACATCGTCAACGGCAACGCGGCCTGGTTGGGTCGGCAGCTGGCCGACGTCGGAGTGACCGTCACGACGTCAACGGTCGTCGGTGACGACATCGACATGATCGCCACGGCGATCCGGGTGGCACTGGACCGGGCTGACGTCGTCATCATGACCGGAGGGCTCGGTCCCACCCAGGACGACCTGACCCGCGAGGGCATCGCCGCCGCGGCCGGCGTCGGCCTGCGCCGGGACGACTTCCTGGAGTCGATGCTGCGGCGACGGTTCCGGGACATGGGCCGCGGTGACGGTGGCCGGCGCGTGCCCCAGATGAACTACCGGCAGGCGGACCTGCCCGAGGGGGCACAACCGCTGCCGAACGGCACCGGAACAGCCCCGGGGATACGGATGGAGATCGGGACTGGCGTCGTCTACGCGATGCCCGGTGTGCCGTTCGAGATGAACGGCATGTTCACCGCCAGCGTGCTGCCCGACATCCTGCGCCGGGCCGGGCAGCCCGCGGTGGTCGTCCACCGGGTGCTGCGCACGGCGGGCATGTGGGAGTCGGCCGTCGCCGAGGCCCTCGCGGACGAGGTCGACCGGCTTGCCCGGATCGGCAATCCGCGCATCGCGTTCCTGGCCAGTGGTGGCCAGACCCGGGTGCGTATCACGGCCCGGGCCCGGGATCGGGCCGAGGCCGAGATGCTGATCGCACCGGTGGAGACCGCGGCCCGGACCGCACTGGGCGCCGGGGTGTACGGCGGTGCGGACGACTCCCTCGAAGGCGTGGTCCTGGGGCTGCTCGTCCAGCGGTCGGCGACGCTGGCCGTCGCGGAGTCCATCACCGGGGGGCTGCTCGCCGGGCGGCTGACCGACGTCCCCGGTGCGAGCGCCGCGTTCCGTGGCGGCATCGTCTCCTACGCCACGGAGGTCAAGGCGTCGGCGCTCGGTGTCGACGAGGGGCTGTTGGCCGCCGAGGGCGCGGTGTCGTCGAGGACGGCCGCCGCGATGGCGGCGGGGGTCCGGTCCCGGCTGGGCGCCACCTACGGGTTGGCCACCACGGGAGTCGCGGGCCCGCAGCCGCAGGAGGACAAACCGGTCGGAACGCTGCATATCGGCCTGGCCGGACCGGACGGCACCGTCACCCGGTCGGTACGGCTGCCCGGGGACCGGCCGCGCATCCGCACCTACGCGGTGGTGTCCGCGCTGGACCTGGTGCGTCGGATGCTCGCCGGGCTGCCGAACAGCGAGATGACCACAACCGGAGACGGCGCACCCTGATGCGCGAGACCAATCACCGGATCTGAGGTGCTTACACAGTTACAGTCCCGTCAACGAGGGCCCGATGGTCGCGGCGGTGGGTATACGGTGAACGCATCCCGCGGACGAAGGAGGAGGCTCGATGGTCCTGCTCCGACGCATGCTCGGCGAGGCGTTGCGCCGCCGCCGTCAGGATCAGCACCGCACGCTTCGGGAGGTGTCGTCGGCGGCACGGGTGTCGCTCGGCTACCTCTCGGAAGTCGAGCGTGGGCAGAAGGAGGCCAGCTCCGAGTTGCTCGCCGCCATCTGTGACGCACTGGGAGTACGGCTCGCGGACCTGCTGCGCGAGGTGAGTGAGGATCTCGAACTCGCCGAACTGGCGGTCGCCGCGCGGGTCGGCGCGCCCACCGTGGTGGTTCCCGCCCGCGCCGCGGTCGTCGACCGGGCGGCCTGAGTTGCGCGTCCGGCGTCTTCCGGTGTCCTGCCACGTCGGCTGTCCCGTTCACGTTCGGGGTCTGCTCCGTTCATGACGTGCGCTCCGTTCGTGATGTAGGTCCCGATGAGGTAGGTCTCGATGTGTGTCTCGTTCGCGATGTCGGGCTGTGCTGGACGTCGGGCTGTGCTGGACGTCGGGCTGTGCTGGACGTCGGGGCGTTCTGGACGTCGGGTGTTCTGGTCGCATACGGATCTCTTCACGGGGCACGCCGCAGGGAGCAGATGTCTCCGGCGTGAGAGAGGTCGAGTATGAGTGCCATCCGCAGCCCGCTGTCCGACGGGGCACGAAGTGTCACCGGTGAGGCCCTCCAGGGCACGTTGATCGACCTGATCGACCTGTCCCTGTCCGCCAAGCAGCTGCACTGGAACGTCACCGGGCGCACCTTCCGTAGTGTGCATCGCCAACTCGACGAGGTTGTCGATCTGGCGCGTCGTTACGCGGACGCCACCGCCGAACGTGCCGTCGCGATCGGGGTCAACCCGGACGGTCAGTCCTCGACGGTCGCCCGAAGCACCCACCTGCCGGGAGTGGAGGTGGGGTACATCCCGGATGAGAAGGTGATCCGGCAGACAACCGAGGTCCTCGCCGGGGTGGTCACGAGGATGCGTACCCGCATGGACGCGACCGAGAAGGCCGACCCGGTCACCCAGAACCTGATCATCGAGATCGTCCACGACCTGGAGGAGCAGCACTGGATGTTCCAGGCGATGGTGTGAGTCCCGCGCCGGTGGCGGTTTGCCCTCCCCGAAAGGGCCCTCCCCCGAAAAGGGTTGTCTGGTGGCGGCTGGCGGACCCCTCCGCGACTATCCCGAGATAGTTCTCGTGGCGCAGGTTGGTGTCGATCGTCGTTCCCGGGCGGACTCCCGGGCATGGCCCGCAGGGAAAGAAGATCACGTGAATACCCCCGCGTGGCCGGAGGACGACGACGGCTGGTCGGAGTGCCGGCTGGTCCAGGTGTGCAAGAGCTGCAACGGATTGGGCGAGCTGCTGGTGGTCTTCGCCACCATGCGCGGCGGCTTTGTGCCGGCCTGCCGGACGTGTCTGGTCTGCGCGGGACGCGGCCGCACGGCGCTGCAGCCGCCCGTCTGAGTCCGCCGCGGGGTAACCGCCGCGGCTCCGGCGTGCGACGATCGATGTATGGCGAATGTCGTCCGCAAGATCTACCGCTATCTGTCGGCCTCGGCGAACCGGAAGTTCGACGAGAAGGCCGACCCGCGGGTGCAGATCGACCAGGCCATCATGGAGGCCCGGCAGCAGCACGAGGCGCTGGTCCAGCAGGCGGCGCTCGTCGTGGGTAACCAGCGTCAGCTGGAGATGCGCATGGCACGCCAGGTGGACGAGGTCGCGAACCTCACCGAGTCCGCCCGGTCCTCGTTGCTGCTGGCTGACAACGCGCGAGCGGCCGGTGACCTGGTCACCGCGGCCGGGTACGAGGAGACGGCCCAGGCATTCGCCAGCCAGCTGGTCTCGGCGGAAGCATCGCTGGAGGACCTGAAGAACCTGCACCGCCAGGCCGCCGCGTCCGCCCAGCAGGCCCGAACCGCGGTCGAGGACAACACCGTGCGGATGCAACGCCATCTCGCCGAGCGTGCCCGCCTGCTGACACAGATCGAGCACGCCGCCATGCAGGAGCAGATGACCAAGGCGATGGAGGGGATGTCCTCGCTCGCCCCGGCGGGGGACACGCCCACCCTCGGGGAGATCCGCGACAAGGTCGAGCAGCGCTACGCGGTCGCTCTTGGGCGTCACGAGCTCGCCTCCCAGGGGATGGAGGCGCGGATGATCGAGGTGCGGCGCGCGACCATGGACGCCCGGGCCTCCTCCCGCCTCGCCGAGTTGCGCGGTGACATGGCGGCCGGGGGCCAGCTTCCCGCTGGCGCGGGCGGTTCCGCCGCATCGCCCGATTCCGCGGCGTCGCCTGGTTCCGCGGCGTCGCCTGGTTCCGCGGCGTCGCCTGGTTCCGCGGCGTCGCCTGGTTCCGCGGCGTCGCCTGGTTCCGCGGCCAAGCCCACCGGCGGTGGGACGCCGTGAGTCGGATGGCGGACCGGCCGTGACCGGCTGGCCGGGTTGGGACGGGGCGCCGGGCGGGGCACTGCGGCCGGCGTTGCCGGACTGGGTGCGTGCCGATGTCGAACGCCGGTCGTTGCTGCGGACCGAACGGCGCGCCGGGCGTGGCGTCCGGTGGGCGCGTCGTCGGGCGGCGGTGACCGCCTTCGGATGGATCGCCGTGGCCTCGGTGACGCCGGTCGCCGCCGTCGTGGACGGTTGGGGTTGGCTGGTCGTGGGCGCTGCGGCGATCATCAGGGCGGGTCTCGCGGGCTGGGAGACGGCCGTCATCCGGCGGGAGGACCGCGGGTTCGCCCTGCCGAGCGCTCCCGCTCCGCCTCCCTGGGCGTTGCGGCACTCGGCGGCCGCCGAGCCGTTGCGCCGTGGCGAGGCGGGTCTGGCGGCGCTCGTCGCGATGGCCCGGACGCTTGCTCCCGGCGCCGCCCGCGGCCCGGTGCGGGCGGCCGTGGCCGGCGCCGCCGATCTGGTGGACGGGCTGCGGGTCACCGCCATGCGGGTCGTCGCGTGTGAAAGGGCGGCCCGAGCGGTGACGTATCCCGCTCGACGAGCCGAGATCCTGGCGACGAGGAAGGACCTGGTGGCCGAAATGTCGGCGTCGGTGGCCACTCTGGACGACCTGCTGGCAGCGGCCAGCGAGGTCGTGGGCACGGTGGTCGCGTCTTCGCCGGACCTGGCCCGACTGACCCAGCAGATCGAGGCTCTGCGTGGCTACGCTGCCGCACTGCGTGAACTTTCCGGTTGATCGCGGATGTCGACGGTGATCCCGGGTGTCGGTTGCCAGCGAAGATTTCAGTTGCGATGCGGCAGGTGCCGGGTGAGGTGGCGGTCAGCCACAGCCAGATGTGGTCAAACGGCTCGTTGGCGACGACGGAGGCGCCGGACCACGCGGTGGTCTCGGTCCAGTGAACATCTCGTGCAGGGCGGCCGGGGCGATGTTCTGGTCGGCATCCCAGCACAGGTCCACGTTGTCAGTGATCGTGCCGGTCTGCTCGCCGGTCGACACGATACCGATCATGGGAATGAACCCGCAGAGCTGGCTGCTTTCCGCCCGGAGATGGGTGTCCTGACGGGCGAAGGCGACACTGCGGGCCTGGCCCCGCCAGTGCAGCGGGACCACGAGCGTACCGCCGGGGGCGAGTTGGTCGAACCAGGCCGGGGGCAGGTCCCACGGCCCGACTTATCCGGATTTTGATCTTGCGGCCGCGGCTGGGCGCCGTGGCTGACTGGAACGCGAGGAGGTCGCCTGTGGTCACCTCGTTCAGGCTGCCACCGGTATGGATCACGATCGCGGTCAGGACGTTCAGCGCCTTCCTGAGCACGTTCTCGGAATGGCCGCCACACGCCCGCGCGGCGTCGGCCGCGCAGGCGAACAACTCCGGGCTCACCAGGTCGCGGACGACCGCGAACGTCGTCGTCGGCCCGTAGGTGGTCAGGAACGGGTA